>NZ_JANSIB010000076.1:0-14616 GCF_047461895.1 Synechococcus sp. R55.8
AGGAAGCGCGAAGATTGACAACCTAAACTTAAAACATCCGTTAAGTTTCGTCAACCACCTGCCTCAAAAATGAGGAGGGGATCCCTTTCTCTATCGGCTGCCCCTCGGCAGAAAGAGGGCTTCTAAGGCCTGGCCGAGAGTCGGTTCCATCACCACCCGGTCTTCGTAGGCAGCGATCACCCGGGTGAGCTGGGGCAAGCGGCCCTGTTCTGCTTCGATGTAGAGGGGCTGAACATAGAGCAAAGAAGTCTCGATAGGAATGACCAGCAGCGTGCCCAGGTTCACCCGCGACCCATGCTGGTTCCAGAGGGAAATTTGCTCGGAGATTAAGGGATCCTGATTGACCCGTGCTTCCACCTGTTCCGGGCCATAGATGAGCCGTTGCTTGGAAAACTCGTACACCAGGAGCTTGCCGTAGTTTTCCCCGTCGCAGCGGGCCGCTATCCAAGCCACCATGTTCTGCTTGTTAACAGGGGCATAGGGGGAGAGGAGGACGAACTCAGGAGTGTGGTTTGCAACCCCTTGGGGATCCCTCGGCAAGGTGAGAATGAGATACTGCGGCTGCATGGGAATGCGCCGTCGATTGCGGAACTGGCCGGGGATCTGCCATTGATCCTCGCGGTTGTAGAAGAGGCGGGGATCCGTCATGTGGTAGGTGGCAAACTGCTGCGCTTGCAGGCGGAAGAGGTCTTGGGGATAGCGGATGTGTTGCCGCAGCGGCTCCGGCATTGCCTCCAGAGGCTTGAAGAGGGTGGGGTAGATGCGGGCGTAGGCTTGGATGAGGGGATCCCGAGGGTCGGCAATGTACCAATCGATGCTGCCGTTGTAGGCGTCCATCACCGCCTTGACCGAGTTGCGGATGTAGTTGAAGGGAAAGCCGGGCAGGTGCTCCGAGTAGGGGTAGCGGCTGCTGGTGGTATAGGCATCGAAAAACCAGTAGAGCTTGCCGCCTTGAATGACCAGGTAGGGATCCCGGTCGTAGAGCAAAAAGGGCATCACCCGACGGATGCGCTCGCGGATTTGGCGGCGATAGAGAAAGCGGGTGGCAGAAGACAGCTCGCGGCTGAGAAGGATGCGCAGATCGCCAAAATGCCAGGCGTAGAGAAACCGCTGCCAGAGGTGGGGAATGGGCACGCCACCGCTGCCCTGATAGCTGCTGTACACATAGCGCTCTGCTGCAGGGTAGTCCAACTCCCGCGCCTCAGCGCCCACGAAAACATCGGTGGTGGTCAGCTCGCCATAGTAGAGGGCCGGCTGCTCCACCCGCAAGACGGAGGCCACCTCAGGGTAGCGGGGAGAAACCCGCGGCGGAATATCCGATAGGAAAAAATCCGGCAGGCCTTCAGGGGTCACCACATTCACCGGGCTGAGGGTGAGGCCATAGCCGTGGGTGTAGAAAAACCGCCGGTTAACCCAGGTTTGGGCGGCGGGGGGCACCTGGGCAAAGTCCAGCTCGCGGGCGGCATGCATAACTTGGCGCAATTCTCCCCCAATGCGGTAGCGATCCACATTCACATAGGGAAATTGGTAGTAGGGGCGGATTTCTTGCAGTTGGCGGTAGGTGGCCAATAGGGGATCCGCATCCCAGAGGCGCACGTTGCTCAGGGTGGATTGATTCTGCTGCAGGATCTCCCAGGTGAGGGCTCCCCCTTCCGGGAAGGGTTGGACTTCGACATCGGCCAGGCCAAAGCCAGCACGGGTAAAACGGATGTTGTCCTCGATGTAGGGGCGCTCCAGCTCCAGCTCGTTGGGGGCCACCAAGAAAGTTTGCACCAGTTGGGGATAAAGTTGGGTGGTTAGCAGCCCAAACCCCAGGTAGGCCCCCCAGAGGATGGCCGGCGCCAGGAGAGAGCTGGCCCAGGAAGGGCACCAGGACTTGAGGAAAGGAAGGTTGAGGCGGATCCCCTGGCGGGCCAAAGCCCAGAACCCCACTGCCGTCAGGCCTGCCACCCCGCTCATCAAGGTCGTGGCCGGCAAGGTTGCATGCACATCGGCAAAACCGGCCCCAAACACAACGCCGCGGGTGGAATAGAGCAGCTCGTAGCGCTCCAGCCAATGGCCCCAGGCGCGAATGAGAAACAGGGATCCCCCCAAGATCAGCAGGTGCCGCTGGGCATAGAGAGAGAGGGCCAAGGTCAGCCGTTGCTCGGAAAGCCCCAGCTCCACCAAGTAGATGAGGACAACGGTAACCAAGGTGAGCAGCACCAGGTTGAAGCACCAATGCTGCACCGTCTCCCAGAAAGGCAGGCTGAAGAGAAAAAAGCCGAGATCGCGGTTGAAAATGGGATCCGACTCCCCGACGGGCCCTTGGTTGAGCCAGAGCAGCAGCGTAAACCAGTGATTGGAAAGAGACCCAGCAAAGAAGCCACTCAAACCTATGGCGATCACCCAGGCCCCGGTCAAGGTTGCCCCCCGCCAGCAGGAGCAGATGTTGGATCCCACCACCGCCAGGGCAAAGAGGAAAGCGCCCAGGCCCAGCCCCCAGCGGGCAATTACCCGCGTCCACAGCACCGGCAGGGCATTCAGCTCGGCAAACCAGGCCAGATCTACGTAGAAAGCCGCCAAGCCCGTGATGGCCAGGATCCCCAGCCCCACCCCCAGCAGCAGAAACAATCCTCGCCGCAACCTCTGCATCGCCTCAGGATCCTCGGCTCAAAGCTGTTCTTGGTCGCGTCAGCGGTGCAGTTTCCCTTCGCCCGAGCGTTGCGGAACAACACAGGGTGCCGTAGGCATAGCCCTGTTCTAGCTGTTGCACCGCCTGCACCAAGCCTGCCGGCCCGCCGTCCACCCGCACCACCGGGATCCCCACCTGGGCCTGCACCTCTTGCCAGGTCAGATCGTCCAAAAAGCGCTCCCCGTCCTTGAGGGCGATCTGGGGTAGCAATAGCCCATCATAGTCCGCCAAGTTTTCCACAGACTTCAGGGCATCCAAGATATCCTGCCCCGTCAGCAGCCCGGTTACCGTCAGGGTTTGTCCCCAAAATTGGCTGGCAATAGGCAAAAGATCCAACTGCAGCCCGCGGATGCGGTTCATCTGCTCCACCACAGGCTGGAAGGCTTGCTCTACGGCATTGCCCACCACCCACAGAACCTTGAGGGGAGAAGGGAGCTCAGGCGGCAGTTTGAGCTGCTCAAACTCGCTCAAGAACAGGCGCAGGGATCCCACGCCATTCCCCAGTTGGGGGTAATCTTCATAGTGCTCTTCCGGGGGCAGTTCCCGCCCGGCCAGCAGATACCACTCATCGGCCAGCCAGGCAAAGGTGGATCCCAATGTTTGCCGAAACCCGACCTGCAAAGTTTCCACCTGCTGGATCACTTCTCGGGCCTTGGCCGCATCGACAGGAACCAGCTCATCACCAGGGGGGCGAAAGCGCGTCAACCCCACCGGCACCACTGCTGCCGAGAGGACGGTGGGGATCCCGTCTACGGGCCGGCGAAAGGCGGCCAAATCGAGGAGCGTGCGGGTGAGGTGATCCCCATCGTTCCAGCCCGGGCAGACCACCACCTGTGCGTGCAGTTGCAAGCGATGCTGGCGAAACCAGGCCAACTGCTCCAAAATCAGGCCAGCCCGCGGGTTTTTGAGCAAGCGGCTGCGCAGCTCCGGGTCGGTAGCATGCACTGACACGTAGAGGGGAGAAAGGCGCAGGCGAGCGATGCGCTCCCATTCGGCAGCAGGCAAGTTGGTGAGGGTGAGGTAGCTGCCGTAGAGAAAGCTGAGGCGGTAGTCGTCGTCCTTGAGGTGCAGCGTTGCCCGCATTTCCGGAGGTTGTTGGTCGATGAAGCAAAAGGGGCAAGCGTTGGCGCACTGGATCAGGCCATCGAACAGGGCTGTCTCAAACTCTAGCCCCAGATCCTCGTCGATTCCCTTCTCCAGCTCAACTGTGCGCGGGATCCCTTGGCTATTCAAGATCTCCAGGCTTACACACTCCTCAGCGATCAGGAAGCGGTAGTCGATGAGATCGCGGGGGCGCTCACCGTTGATGCTGACCAGGGCCTCTCCAGGTTGGATGCCCACTTCTGCTGCCAGGGATCCGGGTAAAACAGCGCTGATACGGGCGGGCTTGAGACTAGCACGAGACATAGCTAACTCATCCTCAACTGATGTGCCATTTGCCCCAGCAGGACGAAGTTCTGGGTCGGGACAGCGTTGCGGAGCAATAACGAGGCTCGGTTGACTACAAACAGTTGACTACAAACAGCGGAGAATAGCCGCCTCTAGCTCGGTTTGGCTGAGATCCGTTACCACAAACACCTCTTGCACGCTGCTTCCCTTGCGGGCCACCAGCTTGTACCCGCCCCGGATCGGCACCGAAACCCGCAACTGCAACTGGGGGATCCGCCCACGGCTGCAGGACAGAGCGCCCGGCGTCACGGTTTTAATGCCCGCCTGCCGGGTCAGGCGTTCCAAAACAGGGATCAACCCTGAGATGTGGGTGGAGTGGTTCCAAACCAGACGACCAGAGGGCTCAGACATAGCGGCTAGAGTGAGGAGAGGATGGGATCCCTATCCTATTCCTCCACAAATACCTGCTGCTCGTTGTGGAAAACTGGATGTCCAAAATGCCTGAAGATTCCCCGCCTGCGGTCGTGGCTCTGATCTTGGCCGGGGGCAACAGCCGCCGCATGGGATCCGACAAAGCCCTGGTGCTTTGGGATGGGATCCCCCTGCTGCGACGGGTGGCTCAGGTGGCAGCAGCCTGCGCCGACGCGGTTTACATCCTCACCCCCTGGCCGGAGCGCTATGCGTCGGTGGTGGATCCCGGTTGGCATCTCTGGCGGGAAAACGTTCACAGCCGCGACAGCGTTGCAGAGCAACACCGAGGCCCGCTGCTGGCCTTTCAAGAGGGGATCCGGCGGCTGCAAACCCTGGCCGTTCCCCCGGAGTGGATCCTGCTACTGGCCTGCGATCTGCCCTGCTTGCAGGAGCAGGTTCTTGGGGATTGGCGACGGCGCCTTGCCACCCTGCCCCCTCAGACGGTGGCCGCCCTGCCCAAAAGTCAGCGGGGCTGGGAGCCCCTGTGTGGCTTCTATCGCCTGGCGCAGCTAGGTTCTCTGGAGAGTTTCTTGCAGGCAGGAGGAAGATCCTTTCAGGGCTGGTTGTCCCAGGTGCCAACAGCCATCCTGCCCCTGACCGTTCCCGACAGCGGGACGGAGTCCCTTGAGAGGATGCTCACCAATTGCAACACCCCTGCAGATCTGCAGCTGGGGGGAAACCTGGGTAGGGGGTGATCCCTGGGATCGGCAAAGGGAGGGATCCCCTCATGTCACAATGGGTAAAGATTTGCTCGGTTTCTTATCTCGGCGCCGTGCTTACTTCCCTTTACTACCGCGAGATCCCTTGCCCCGATAGTGCTCAAGTGCTGCGCTGGCTACAGGAGTGTATCCCCCTGCCCCAAGGCAGCCAGAAGGTTCTTACCCCCACGGGCCTGCGCCTACAGGGATCCGGCGCTGAGCTGGCCCTTTTCTTGTGGTCGGGGCTGAACACTACCTATCTCAAGGTGTTCCAGTGGTCGGAACAGCCCTTCCCCCGCCAAGCTCGCTGGCTGAGAGAGCTGGAACAGGCCATTCAAAGCCAATTTCCCCACCGCTACCCGCAGTTGCCCCAGATCGACCTGAACCGGGGATCCATCTTCGATCAGCTTGAGCCTTTCTACCCGCAAACGGTGAAGTATTTTCGGCGGATCCCCAATGGAGAATTTGACCTGCAGCGGGTGTACTGGTGGGAAAAGCGCTGGCGGGAAGAAGTGCAACATTGCCACGCAGCCCACCGCCCTGCTCAGCCGGTCTTGTTTCGCCAGCCTGCCCCTGAGCCGGCCCCGGTGGAGTGGGATCTGGCCATCGTGGGGGGAGCGCTGGGAGCCATCTATGGAGCGGCCATGGCTCGCTTGGGCTACCGCGTGGCCTTGGTGGAGCGACTCCCTTTTGGCCGCATGAACCGCGAGTGGAACATCTCCCGGCGGGAGCTGCAAACCCTGGTGGATTTGGGCCTTTTGAGCGCCGAGCAGATGGAGAGCTTGATCCTGCGGGAATACACGGATGGGTTCAACAAGTTTTTTGACGGCAATAGCCCGGTTCGCGCTCCCGTTTTGCACACGCCGACGGTACTCAATCTGGCCATTGACGCGGAAAAGCTATTGCAGCTCTGTGGCCAAATTCTCACTTCCTGCGGGGGAGCTATCTACGAGCGCACCGAGTTTCAGCGGGCCTATGTTGGCGAACAAGGCGTCACGCTGGTTTTGAAGGATTTGCCCACCGGCGAGGAGTTTCGGCTGGGATCCCGCCTTGTGGTGGATGCTATGGGAACGGCCTCTCCCATTGCCCAGCAGCTTTACCGCCATCGGGCTTTTGATAGCGTCTGCCCCACGGTGGGGGCTACCATTGCGGGGGGGTTTGAGCCAGGGGTATGGGATCCCCAATTTGGGGACATTCTGGCCAGCCATGGGGACATCAGCCGCGGTCGGCAACTCATTTGGGAGCTGTTCCCCGGGCCAGGCGAAGATCTCACCTTCTACCTGTTCCACTACCACCAGGTGCATCCGGAAAACCCCGGATCCCTGCTGGAACTGTACGAAGATTTTTTCACTATTCTGCCGGAATACCGCCGCTGCGACCCAGAGCGCTTGCAGTGGAAAAAAGCGACCTTCGGCTATATCCCCGGACGATTTGGCCAGCCCCGGCACCCTGTTCGCGGCAGCGGGGCGGAGTCTTCGGAACCCTTTGACCGGATACTGCTCATAGGGGATGCGGCGGCTATGCAATCGCCCCTTAGCTTTACCGGCTTTGGATCCCTGGTGCGCAACTGCCCCCGCCTGTGCGATCTCCTGGATACGGCGCTGCGCCACGACCTGCTCAGGGCGGCGGACTTAGCCCAGATCCGGGCCTACCAGGGCAACTCGGCCGTCACCTGGCTCTTCTCGCGGGGGATGATGGTGCCCACCGGCAAGGTGCTGCCCCCCGAGCGCATCAATGCCACTCTCAACAGCTTTTTCGGCATTCTCGCCACCGAGCCGCCGGAGGTGGTGGACGATTTCATCAAAGACCGGGCCGGCTGGCTGGCCTTTAACCGCATGGCCATCAAAGCTGCCCTGCAAAACCCACGGCTGCTGCTGTGGATCTGGGAGGCCGTAGGGGCCAAAGGCTTTGCCCAGTGGCTACCCACCTACTTCAGCTATACCGGCCTGGCCTTGACCTCTGCTTTGTTCAGGGGCTGGCTTCCAAATCTGCTGCGTCGCCTGCAGCCCTGGCTAGAAGCGCGTTACCCCCGCCTGTGGCTGCGCTGCCTGCAGTGGAGCTACACCCTCACCTATGGAGTGGGACAGCCGCGCATTCAGTTTCAACTCCCCCCCACTCAAGAAAAGACCCAAGACACAATACCAACTTGGATAGAGGAGAGGGCTTGAGCTGGTGGCGCGGTCGGAGAATGCGGCCACGCCAGTTTTTTGATGCCTGTGCTTTTGCTTGCCTCAAGTCACAATCTTCAATGTCTGCTTCAATGTCTGCAGAAAAGGCAGGTGACAATACAGCCTGTTCACAAACTGGGGGATACAAAAATCGTGTTTCCGAGGCTTGACCCCAACGAGGTTTAAAACAAGCAGGTTTATAGTCATTTTAAACAGAACTGAAAGATTTCTGTTGTATTGCTTCCTAACTCCCCTCTCCCTTTGGGAGAGGGGTTGGGGGTGAGGGATGACTCCCTCTGGGAAAGGGGCTGGGGGTGGTCGCGGCAGCGGCGCGGAACGCTTGGGGAGTGTCTCAATTAGCCTAGAATGACCATACAACCGTATCCCGTGGTCCCTTAGTGGGCTGTAGTTGTGTAGCTAAAGCCAATTAGCAAAAGATCCCATTGGATGCTAGCAGTCCTCACTTGTGTTTGCTAGCAGCTTTACCTCTTATCTGCACAGATTTCTGCACAGATTATTTACACAGAGCTGAACGAGGGAGTGCCCATCGGGCAAAGCCTTCCTCTGTGGCGCAAAAGTATTTCGCCACGCAGGGATCTGCCTGTCCTTTGCCTTGGCATTTTGCCCAAGTTGAGTATAATCAATACCTAACATCCAGGATCAGATCGAGGATAGTTGGGAAGGGATCCCAACCTTGATTTGGTTTTGAGACTGCTAGCCCCCTTTTTAGGATCTTTCGCAAAAAACTCTGTAGGACTGAGCCCAGTCGCGTCAGCGTTGCGGAGCAACATGGTTTACACCTTCGAGATCATCGGCATCGCCCCTGCTCTACAGTTCTTTCATCAGCAACAGAAGCTGGCCCAGCGGCCCTGTGGGGTGGAATACCTGGGTACCAGCTCCTGCACCCTCGATGCGTTACTGGGATCCCTGGAGGAAGTGCCGGCCCGGCGCGGCTGGGACTTGGATCAGTTGGTCGACGCTGTTATCCGCTTTTGGTGCAGCAACCCCGATTTGGTGAGTTTGTGGCGCTCTCGTTTTCGCGATGCCGGGCGAGATGCGCTGTTGGTCTCGCGAGTGGGGCATATTCAATCACTGCGGCAGGAATTTGAATGGCTGCTGAAGCAGTAGGTGCCGAGCGCCACTCTCGCCACCTGGGTGGGAGAATGTGCGGTTAGCAGGTAGGCTAAGGGCAGAACTAATTTGTGAGCACCCATGAGCGACACAGTTTTCGGCAAGATTATTCGCAGGGAGATCCCTGCACAAATCGTTTACGAAGACGATAGAGCCCTGGCCTTCAAAGATATTGCCCCCCAAGCCCCTGTCCACATTTTGGTGGTGCCCAAAGAGCCCATCCCCGGCATTTCCCAGGCCAAGCCCGAACATGAGGCATTGCTGGGACATCTCCTGCTGACCGCTCAGCGGGTGGCTGCCGAGGCAGGTTTAAATAAAGGCTACCGATTGGTGATCAACGAAGGAGAAGACGGCGGGCAAACCGTCTTTCATCTCCACATTCACGTTCTGGGCGGTCGGGGGATGGGCTGGCCCCCAGGTTGAGCGATGGTTTTTCCCACCAACTGAAGCCTCTGCAGGTACAATCCTGTCATTACTGAGGATAAACGGCGGGCGGGGTCTGGGATCGATGGAGTGGCACGTAACCGATGCAGAGAGTTTGATGATCATCGACCAGGAGGTGGGCAAGCACGAGCTTTCTCCTGCTGAGTATGAGGTGGTTCGTCGGGTTATTTATGCTACTGCCGACTTTGAGTACTTGAACCTCATCCGTTTTGGTAACGAAGCCTTACAGGCTGGGGCGGCGGCCTTGGCAGCGCGTACCACCATTGTGGTCGATGAGCCGATGGTGCAGGTGGGCATTGCCTGGGCTGTTCAGAACACCTTTTCCAACCCCATCTATTGCAGCAGCGAAGCCATTACCCGTCCCCAAAGGGACAAGACCCGCTCCGCTTGGGGCTTGGAAACCCTGGCCCAACGCTACCCTGAGGCGATCTTTGTGATTGGCCAATCCCAGACTGCCCTCTCCACCTTGGTGCAGCTGATTAGAAAGAAGGAGGTGGCCCCTGCTCTGGTCATCGCCACGCCGGCTGGGTTTGTGAACGTGGTGCAAGCCAAGCAGGAGCTAGCCGATTCCATGGTGCCCCACATCCGCACTGAGGGACGCAAAGGAGGCCCGGCAGTGGCTGCAGCGGTGTTGGATGGCCTGCTGGACTTGGCTTGGCACGCCTATATACGGGTCAGCAGTGCAGATCATCCTGGCAAATCCGCGGTTTCATGACATGCTCCTTGCCCTTGGGCACCGTTCGCGGAAACAAGCCAAAACTTTGGCACTCAAAGCACATTTTTTCAGCAGTTGACTGCCCTGCCGCTGAAATCTCGCTTGGGACACCGCGCTTTATGGTCGTTTCAGTTTAGGGTGAGACGCCTGGACTACCGATCGCGCCAGCGGGACGGAGTCCTTGAAAAGCCTTCTGGCCTCGTGCATTCAATCATTCACTGTTTGAGGTGTGGGTGCAATGTCCTAGTTTGAATCGAAGTTTGAATTGAAATGACCATACACCTCTATAGTCAGTTGCTCTAGCGGTGCGGATGAGCTGGGGGCCTCGCAGCACTTTTGGGTCAAGAGTGGGTCTGCTGATCCAGATCACCCAGCCAAGGGGATCCCGGTCACTCGGCCTGCAAATTGGCATGGGCAAGATGGGAGCTGCGCTCTCAGTCCTGCCTCTTCAGAAAATGGCCTGAGAGACGACTGGGTTGGGCCTATGGAGGGATCTTCCCATGCGGTGTGCCATCTTCTTTTGCTGGCTTGCCTGGGTTTTTGCGCCGGGGGCTTGGGCACAAGCTGAGCCATGCCCGATGGTCGTCCTTTCGCCCTCTTCACAGTTGCAGTTGTCAGAATCGTCAACACTTGCCTCTACTCTCTCGACAGCCCAGAAAGTGCTCCACACTGCTACTGCACTCGACAAGGCAGAGGTTATCGCTACGCAACATTTTCCCGAACCGGTCAGCCCCTACCAGCGCTGGCGACAGAGGTATGCCCCCTCAGATCCCCTCTCTTCGGGTTTGGGCAGCGTCCCTTATCGGCCAGCCCAGCAGGGATCCCAAAGGATTCAACAGGGAACAGAGGGGCTGCCCTTAGGGCCTGCGACCCGCCAAGGGGAACAGCTGGAGCAGATCGGGATCCGCCTGGGAGAAGACAGCCCTTTTTTCCTACATCCCAGTGGGTTGGTCTATCGGCAGTCCTATTGAATTTGTGAGTCTGTTCGCTACAGGGATCCCAGCTTCCCCAGGGAGAAGGGCTGGGAGTGAGAAATTATCTCTCACTTCTCTCTTCTCACTGCTCACTATCAGTATTAGTAGTATTAGTAATGATTCCCTACCTTGCGGTGGTGGATGGCGGTGAGGCCCTCTGGGCTGGAGACCCGACCAGCTTCTAGGGTGCTGTACACCACCCAGTGATCGCTGGTTTCCAGGCGGCTCACCACACGGCACTCCAGGTAGGCCAAAGCATCGGCCAAGATGGGGGATCCGTTGGCAGCAGGGTAGGTCTTGATCCCGGCAAAGCGGTCGGCCCCCGGTGGAAATCTCTTCAGGAAGTGGCGCATCAAGGGTTGGTAATGGCCTTCTTGCAGCACGTTTAACACGAAGGTATCTCCCACCTGCAGGAAGGATTCGATGGCCCGATCCTTGGCTACTGCAATGCTGATCCCCGGCGGATCGGTGCTGGCTTGGGCCACCCAGGAGGCAAGCATGGCGCTGGTGGCTTGCCCTTTGCGGGCAGTGATGATGTAGAGGCCATTGCTGATGCGGCCCAGGGCGCGATCCAAGTCGGCATCCAAGGCTTTCATCTGCTGAATGCTGCGATCCCGCGTCAGCCACTGCCCCAGATCGGTACCTGCTTCTTCGGCCAGTTGCAGCAGAGCCTCGCCAGCAGGCTGCTTGAGCAGAATGGGGGCAAACACCTCTTTGGCGCCGATCTCCTGCAGGGTGTTGCGGCAGAGGTACACCGACTCATCATCTTCGCCGCCCGACTCAAACAGACCAAAGCCTTGCTTGCTGTGGGCAGAGGCCAAAAGGGTTTTCAGCAGCACTTGAGTGGTGGCGGCCTCAGGCCCTGATTGGGGCGGCATGCCTATCACCACACCGGCGGCCAAGCTCATCAGCTCCCGCACCTCGTGGGCATCCACCAGCCGCAAATCTGCCAGCTCCACCTGGATGCCGGTTTTTTGGATCCCGCGGGCAATGGCTTGAGCCAAGGTTTCCGCCTGGCCATAGCCGGACAGGTAGAACACTGCCACCAGGCGCTCGGCTTTGGCCTGCTCCAGGCTCCAGGTGCGATATTGCCCCACCCAGTCGGACAGGTGATGGCGCAGTAGGGGGCCGTGGCCGGTAGCAATGGCAGCGATGGGAGGCAAGGCTTCCATGCGCTTCAGGGCGGACAACACCGAGCGGGCGTTGGGCCCCATGAGGCAGTCGTAGTAGAGCTTGAAGTCGGCCTGCAACAGGTGGGGATGTTCGTCCCAGGCGAAATCGTCGCAGTAGTGCATCCCAAACACGTCGCAGGTGTAAAGGATCTGGGTGCCGTGGTCGTAGGTGAGGATGGTGTCGGGCCAGTGCAAGTTGGGGGCAGAGATAAATTCCAGGACATGCCCCTTGCCCAGATCCAAGCGATCTCCCTGTTTCACCACCAGCCGCCGGAAGGGCCGATGCACCAGATCTTCCAGAAATTGCACCGCCACCTTGGAGGCCACCACCGTCATCTGGGGCGCCAGCTCCAGCAGATCCCCAACCAGGCCGCTGTGATCTGGCTCGGTGTGGCTGACCACCAGGTAGTCGATCTGGGCAGGATCTAGGATCCCTTGCAGGCAATCCAGGTACAACTGGCGAAACTTCTCGTGGGAGGTGTCGATGAGGGCCACCTTCTCGCCGCGAATCAAGAAGGAGTTGTAGGTGGTGCCATTTTCCAGAGCAAATTCGATGTCAAATCGATCCCGATCCCAATCTTGGGAGCGAATGGCAAGGGTGTCGGCCCCGATGGGCAGAGTTTGCAGCGTCAGATGGGGCTGGGCCAGGCGAGGTGCGACTTGAGGTGCAACTGCAGTGGTGGCCATGTTCTCTCCCTAACTTTAAGTCGGGTCACAATCCTGATCTCAATGTAACTGAATGTTTATGTTGACGGCGGATGAAGATGAGCTATGCAGGTTTGGAAATCCTTATGGAATGCTTTTAGGGATCCTTGGGTTCCTGCCAATCGAAGGGGTTAGGACTTAGGGCTGTAGCAAACTGGGCCAGGGTGTGGCGCAACTGATCCAGGTTTTGGCCGGTGGCGGCGGAAACAAACAGGGCTTTGGGGTAGAGCAGGCGGACGTCTTCCACCCATTCGGGGTCGAGGCGGTCGATTTTGTTAAACACCAGTTGCCGGGGGCCGGTGGCCAAGGGCATCTCGTCCAGCAATGTTTCCACCGCCTCGATTTGCCCCTCCCAGTTGGGGTGGGAGAGATCCACCACATGCAGCAGGGCATCGGCTTCCGTCACCTCTTCCAGGGTGGCTTGAAAGGCATCCACCAGTTGGTCTGGTAATTCGGTTAGGAATCCCACTGTGTCGGTCAACAGCACCGCCTGCTGGTCGGGCAGCTCCAGCCGCCGCGTGGTGGGATCCAAGGTGGCAAAGAGTTGGTCGGCCACGTAGACCTGGGCATGGGTGAGGGCATTGAGGAGGGTGGATTTGCCGGCGTTGGTGTAGCCCACCAGGGCCACCACGGGAATTTGGGATGCCTCGCGCCGTTGGCGCAGCCGCTGCCGGTGGCGGCGCAGCTCTTCCACCTCTTGCCGCAGCTTGCCGATGCGCCGCTGGATGGCCCGCCGCTCCATTTCCAGTTGGGTCTCCCCCGGGCCCCGAGTACCGATCCCACCCCCCAGCCGCGACATGGTGCGACCGCGACCGGCCAGGCGAGGCAGCAAATACTGCAGTTGCGCCAGCTCCACCTGCAGCTTCCCGGCTCGGGTTCTGGCCCGCTGGGCAAAAATATCCAGGATCACCTCGCTGCGATCCACCACCCGCACCCCCACCGCCTCTTCCAAGGTGCGCACCTGGCTGGGGGTGAGTTCCCGGTCGAACACCACCAAGTTAGCGCCCAGATCCTGGACCAGCAGAGCCAGCTCTTGCACCTTACCGGATCCGATTACCGTGGCCGAATTGGGGCCTTCCCGCCTCTGCCAGAGGGCTTGCAGCACCTGTCCGCCGGCACTCTCCACCAGGCGGCTCAGCTCCGCCAACCCATCCATGAGATCCTCGTAGCTCTGCCCGGACTCCTGCAGCCCCACCAGGATGGCCCGATCCTGATCCAGATCCACCTGGCGGGCGGTCAACTGGCGCCGAAACCCATCCTCCAGCTCCGCCACCAGCTCCTGCAGATCCTGTTCTGCCAGGATCCCCAAAGGCAAAGGCTCAGAAACCTGCCAACGGCGCTCTCCCTCCGGCAGCAGATGGGCCAGATAGGCCCAGTGAACAAAGCCCGTAGCCGCTCCTCCCCGGCGTCGGTGCCCTCCTGACTTGGACACGGAAAGGGTGATGAGGGCATCCAAACGCTGCAAAGCCATGGCCGTCAGCGCTTTTTGACCGGGGCCCCCCTCCCCCATTTGGGTGGTGATGCAGCGGATCCCGGATAGGCGCTCGGCCCCCTGGCGGGGCAATTCCCAAGCGGGAATCTGGGTTTCAAAAGGGGATCCCACCCCTACGCGGATCACCTGGCCGCGCCGGTTGAGGTAAACGCTGATGGGCCGGCCTTCCAACTCTTGGGTCAGGGATCCCAGCCGTTGGGCAAACTCCACCGTCACCAGGCGGTTGGGGGGTAGGCGCAGTTGATAGAGCCGTTGCAGTTGCTTTTGTTGGTGGGGCTTTAACCCTTTGGCCTGTTCGCGAAAGCCTCGCGTAGCGATAGCAGAGCTGAAGCGGGGGTCGGTCTGATGGCGAGAGGTGCTAGCCCTGGGCATGGGGACGGGGAAAGACCCAAAAACAAGCTTTCATCTACCATACACGCTAGCTGACAGCAGGAACTTGGGATCCAAAAGCAACGGCGGCAAACACTGGCCCAGTGTTGGAGCTGCCCAAGCTGGGATCCCTGTATTGAGCTTGCTGTCGGTGAGAGGGTTTCCAAATCGGTTGGGCAGTCAGGGATCCCTTTCGCTCCGTGTTGCCGGAATC
>NZ_JANSIB010000077.1:0-6619 GCF_047461895.1 Synechococcus sp. R55.8
GCCCTGAAGGACGGGGCTTGCCGCGCCTTTTGGTCAGTCGGTGTTTTCGTTGCTCACAAAGGCCGACCCATTGGCCTGGGGTTCGGGCGATTCCAGCGCGTATTTGAGCGCATGCCAGGCCAGGTTGGCGCATTTGATGCGCACTGGAAATTGGGCTACCCCTTTCATGGCGTTCAAAGCCCGTTGCTCCCGCGGGAACTCTTCGCCACCGCGCATCATGGCTTGGAAGCGCTCCACCAACTGCAGAGCTTCGGGGATGGTGCGCCCCCGCACCGCATCCGCCATGAGATCGGCAGAAGCCAGGGCAATGGCACAGCCTGCCCCCTCGAATTTGATATCGACAATCCGCTCCTGGCTGGGATCCAGTTGTAAGGTGAGGTCGATGGTGTCGCCACAGGAGGGGTTGTGGCCACGTTGGTGGCGGTGGACGGGATCCACTCTGCCGAAGTTGTGGGGCTTTTTGTACCGCTCCAGAATGACTTGCTGATAGAGTCCGCGCAGGTTATCTAGAGGCATTGTTGCTCCTGGTTGGTCGCTGCTCTGGCCGGTCGGCAAAAGTCGACCCGCTCATAGCCCATTGCCGCCGGGAATAGCCATAGTTCTCAGATATTCAGGATTTGGGAAGCGAGCCCGACCTGGCCCATCTGGTTTTGATCTTAACCCCGTTCTTGGTAGAGCTTGAGTCAGTAGAAAAACTCCTGCCAGCGCAGGGGCTTAAGTTTGCGCATGTACAGCCAATCAAAAAAGTTCTTCAGCACCGTGGCTGAATAGCCGCGCCAGACCAGCCTGCCTTTCTCGGCAACGGCAACGCGGTTCCCCACCGTTACACAAACAAAAACCGTGGCCTGCGGTCGGTAGGGGATCAGAGGTTGGCCGCGGATGAGCCGCAGCAGGTTTTGGGCTGCAATTGGCCCCTGGCGCACCGCGTACACGCCGATCTTGGGCAAGAGGCGGGATCCCCAAACAAAGTCAGCGCAGTCCCCCACCGCCAAGATGTGCTCTGAGCCTTGCACCCGCAGGTATTTGTCCACGAGCAGGGATCCCGTCGGCCCTGTCGGCAAGCCGCAGGTGCTCAACCAGGCCGGCGCCTGGAAGCCACCTGCCCACAGGCGGGTCTGAGCTATCAACTCGGTGCCATCCGAGAGCCACACCTGCTCCGGCCCAAAGGCTTTCACCTGACATCCGGCCCAGATTTCCACCCCCAAGCGGCGGATTTCTCTTTCCACAGCACGGCGGAAGTGTTCTGAGAAACCCTCCACCAGATGGGCCTGGCGATGGATCAGGATCAGCCGGGCTTGAGCTAAGGGGATCCCTGTTTTTGCGCTCATTTCCCGGCAAAGATCGTAGAGTTCCCCCATCAGCTCTGTGCCGGTACAGCCTCCTCCCGCTACCACAAAGGTCAGCAGGCCCGGCGTCGGATCCCCCTGGGCTGCCCGTTGCCAGCACTGCCGGATCCAGGTTTGGGCGGCCACCAATTGTTCTGCCGGTCGAATGGTGAAGGCATGTTGGATCCCATCGATGGGGCGCAACTCCCGGCCCACATTCACCAACAGATAGTCGTAGGCCAGAGTTTGGATCCCGGCTTCACTCTCCAGGGTCAGGGTTCGAGCTTCGGGTTGGATGTGGGTGACTCGCCCCGGCAAAAACTGGGCGCCGTTGGCTTGAATATGCTCCAGCAAAGGGATCCGCACCAGCTCCAGAGAAAACCGACCACTCAGCAGCCGCGTGGACATGCCTGAATTAACACTGTAGGGATAGGGGTTGATGGCGATCACCCGTGCCTGCCCTTTGAGCGCCCGCAAGGCGTCGATGGCTCCATAGCCACATCCGGCCAAGATCACAGTGGGCAGGGATCCCCTCATGGCTGGAGCGGGAACTTCTGGAGATCCCCGGCCGCCCATTCCAGGATGGAGCCGGAATAGCTTTTGGCCTGCCGGCCCACGTGGGTTAAAACCACCGTGACCCAAGCGGCGCGAACCCCGGCTGTGCAGTAGGCAATGATCTCGGCTTCCGGAGGGATCCCGGCTTTTTGCAGGCGGGCGTGAATTTCATCGGGCGGCAATAGGGATCCCGCCGCATCCATCAGCTCCTTGTAGCAGAGATGCACAGCGCCGGGGATGTGTCCACCGCGCGCCTCACCATAGGGGGTGGCTCCCTTGTATTCTTGGGCTTCGCGACTGTCGAGGATGGCCACACGGTCGGAGCCAAGGCTGGCCCGCAGAGTGTCCCGGTCGATCTCCCACCGGTCGGTTCGCCGCACTACAAAGTCGCCCCGTTGCGGTTCGTCGGCGCTTTGTCGGGTTGTGGTCAGCACTCCCTCCTTCACCAGGGCCGGATAGCCCCCGTCCACCATGACCGCCTGGGGATGACCCAAGCTGCGCAACATCCAAACGATCCAGCCATCTTCTCCCCAACCCCGCAGCGGATCGGCCACCACCACCACCGGACGCCCCTGAAACACGCCAAGGCCCTGCAGCTTTTCGGTGAGAAGGGCATCATCTGCCAACAGCTTGCCGCTGTTGGCAGCCTCTGGTTGAGTAAACTCCGTCCAGTTCACCGGAATTGAACCCTTCAGGATCCCGTCGGCTTGCAATTCCGCACTGCGTGCATCCAGAAGCGTTGCCCCTTGTTGGATGAGCTGGATGGCGGTTGCAGGGCTGACCACCCAACCTGGCGTTGGTGTCATGGGTTGAGAGAACCTTAACTGGAAGATCCTATCCCACCTTACGGGACGAGTAGGCCGGTATGGGCCTCTTCCATCTGTTTGGAGAGAAGCCGTTGCAGGCTCACTCTGGCTTCGGAGAAGTTGGGAGCGATTTCCAAAGCCGAGCGAAAGTGTTCAATGGCCTGCTCCAGCTTGCCTTGGCGGGCAAGGATGGATCCCAGACGATAGTGAGCTGCTCCATAGCTGCCATTGCTGCGAATGGCCCGTCGATAGCTGGCCTCCGCCGAGGTTAGATCCCCCTTGATGCGCGCCACTTCGCCCAGGCCAAAGTGAGCTTCCGGCAACTCTGAATCTCCTTGGAGGGCCTGTTCAAACTGCTGCATAGCCTGCTGCAACTGTTGGGGCTGGATGAACTTGCGCCCAGAGGCATCCCGTTGTTTGGGCCCCAAGTAGGCTAGGCCAATGGCGGCCATCGCTGCGTGCAGATCGGGGGCCAGCTCCAAAGCCCGCCGGTAGTTCTTGATGGCTTCGCTGTATTGCTCTTGGCTTGCCAACACCAGGCCCAAGCCGTAGTAGGCGCGAGCCTGCTGTCTTTTGAACTGGCCATTGAAGATCACCTGGCTGAACTCCTGGCTGGCTTGAGCCAGATGGCCTGCATGTACCATTGCCAAACCCAGATCCACCCGCACAGCGGCTGCCAACTCAGGACTGAGATCCAGGCTGAGGGCAGTTCGGAAGGCTGCTATTGCCGCTTTTAGCTGTCCTTTGCGCATCAGCGCTTGTCCCATCACGGCGTGGCCCAGGCCCAGGCGATCATTCAACTCCAAAGCAGCCCAGCAGGAGTCGATGGCCTCGTCCCATTGCCCCAGCTTGAGGCGAACTTGAGCAATGCAGAGATGAGCCTCGCTGAAGTGGGGATCCAACCCCAGGGCCTTTTGTTGCTGAGCTAACGCTTCTGCCCAGTTGCCCTTCTCTGCCCAGGCTTGGCCGAGCAGGCTATAGATCTCAGCTTGGGCGGATCCCTGGGTGAGGGGCAGCGCTTCGGGCAAATGGATCAAGACTTCATCCGGCTGATGCTGGGCCAACCACTGCCGTGCTAGAGCCTTCAGGGTTTCCACCAGGTGGGTGTTGATGCCGCTCAAGTTCGGGTTCAGGCGTTTGGCCTGTTGGTAGTGGCTCAATGCCTCCTGCAGTCGGTTGGTTTTCGCCAACAGATGGGCCAGTTCAATGTGGGCCTCTACGTGATCTGGCTGTCGCCGCACAGCCTCCTGAAACCGCTCCACTGCCTCAGGAATTGGATTGGCCTGTAAAAAGGACAGCCCTTCTGTAAAGGGATCCTGGGATCCCTCCCGCTCAAAGGTGTTGATGGCACGCCGGCCTTGCCAACCCAGCCAGCCCCCCCCTGCAGCCAAGATCAACAGCGGGATCCCCAGCCCCAGCGATCTGGCTCGGGCAGGAACATCGGCTTGCCCAAAAGAGCGCACCACCAACCCAGCCCCCAGCAGGAGAGACAAAGCCAGAGCTCCCCCCAAGAAGGGCCTTAGAGCAGGCCTGTGCAACCATTGATCAAGTGTCGGAAAGTTGGCCAGAACGTCGATAGGAGAACTGGGGCGAGCAGTTGTAGGCAGAGGGGTCGGGATCCCGTCTTGGGAAGGGGCATGGCCAACCGAGGCCTGGCTTGGAGCCGCTTCTGGCCAGCGCTCTTTCTGAATTTTGGGAACCGGTGCCCCCAGAGTTTTAACTTTGCGAAAATCGGAGTTGTGGTCGGGATCCACAACAGGTTTTTGGGCCTCCAGCACCTTGATCTCAGAAATCTTGGTGCCCGGTAATACAATCTGCGTGGCATCGGCACTGCTTTCCCCAGAGGACAAGTAGAAGACTTTTTTCCACTGCGGCTGTGTTTCCCCCTGAAGCCGACCGTACACCACCAGTTGGCTAACTCCCTGCACAGGCAAGCCCCCCAATTGGCTGGCAACTCGATGCAACACCATAGAGCGGCTAAACATCCCCTGCCGTGGGAGATCCACCATGAGGTAAAGGACATCTTGCTTCAGGGCCGAACGGGTTGGCAGGGGGGCCAGGGCCTTCTGCAGAGCCTTGATCAGGGTTTCCACGCTGCGAGCAGCAGATGAGCCAGCCATAAAGTTAGAGTTCGCAAAGTTAAGTTAGAGAGTGAAAAAATGGTCTTGTAACAACTCCAATCCAAGAGGGATCCACTTCTCTCGGCAAAAACGAGTACCCCCTCGCCAGAAGTCAAGGCCTCTGACCTCATCTTGCTGCCTCATTGTGCTCAATCTGCCGGAGTCCGTCAATATACTGAAAGAGCCTGTTACAAACGGGGCTGCCGGCCCATTCTGGGACGGAAGAGGTGGGTGTGGTCAGGGCTGTAGAGCCGCGAGCGGGCAGATCTGGAGCTTGACAAGCCTTTCAAGGCAGGGCTGACGAGATAGAGCACTGTGCGTTCTAAGCCGGCTTGCCGGGTGAGGGCGGCCATCTCGGCCAGGGATCCCAGCCAGATCTGTTCGTCCGGCCAACCCAAGCGATAACAAACGGCAACCGGGGTATCGGCGGGGTAGTGAGCCAGCAGATCTGCCTGCGCTTGTTCTACGTGGCGGGCGCTCAGATATAGACACAAAGAGGCGCGGTGGGCTGCCAGACTGGCCAGGGCTTCTGCTTCCGGTACCTGGGTGCGACCGCTGGCGCGGGTGAGGATAATCGTCTGTACCAACTTGGGTATGGTCAACTCCACCTGCAAACGGGCGGCTGCCAATTGAAAGGCGCTTACTCCCGGCACGATCTCAAAAGGGATCCCTGCCTCCGCCAGCCGGATCAGCAGCTCGTGCAGAGCGCCGTAAAGGCAGGGATCCCCATCCTGCAGCCGCACCACCCGCCGCCCCGCCTTGACCCGTTCCACAATTTGCGGCAGCAGCGTTTCCAGCGTGAAGGAGCGGGTGTCAATGGCCTCAACCCCAGGGCGACAATGGGCCAGCACTCCCTCTGGCACCAAAGAACCTGTGTAGAACACTACATCGGCTTCCGCCAGCAGTCTTTGCCCCCGCAGGGTAATCAGCTCCGGATCCCCGGGGCCAGCCCCGACAATGTAGACAGGCCACGACGTCGGTTCGCGCATTTGCTTGCTTCCTACCCCTTCAAGGGCCTCTTTGAAGATCCCTTTTCCAAAGTCTTTTCAAACTGGATTCCAAGGGAACTTATCTGGAGGCTCAAGCATGCAAGATCACGACAGGCACTCGCATCCCATCTTAAGGTACGTTCGGGAAGACTATTATCCCTACGTTGTTTTACCCCAGCCGATTGCTCTCCTCTTGAGGGGGCCAGATCTCCCACCTTGCCCGCCGGAGCCTGAGCCGCCACAGATGCCTGCCCGTCCGCTGGAGCCGGAGCCGCCACAGATGCCGGAGCGCCCAACGGAACCTGAACTACCTCGAATGCCGGAACGCCCTGTTAGGCCAAATCTACCCGAGCTACCCCAGCCTTTGATGGGCAAGCTGCAATCGGCATGGGCAACTGGTGCTGGTGTTGCTGTGCTCATTACCTTGATTATTGCGGAGGCTCCAGAATTGGTTGTTTTAGCAGGTATTGTCGGTATTGCAGCGCTAGCACGTTTTCTCTACGAATCATGGACATACGAGAAGCGAAAAGAAAAATATGAGAGAGAAAGAGCAGAAAAAATATGGAAACATGAAGAAGCTCTGCGTTGCTGGGAAGCGGAATGCAAAGCCCTTGAACAAGCCCACCAGGAAAAACTGAATAAATATTACGAAGAGGTTTGTTTGTGGCAAGTAAGATGTGAAGAGATCCGGAGAGTTCATCAACAGAAATATGAGAAAGTTCTGCGACGGTGGGAAGCAGAATGTGAAGCTCTTATACAAGCTTACCAAGAAAGATTGAGAGAACATCAAGAGGCCCTCCGGCAGTGGGAAGCAGAGCGCGAAG
>NZ_JANSIB010000077.1:6719-14587 GCF_047461895.1 Synechococcus sp. R55.8
GAAAGATTGAGAGAACATCAAGAGGCCCTCCGGCAGTGGGAAGCAGAGCGCGAAGATCTAAAAAAAATCCATGAAGAAAACCTGAGGAGGTACCAAGAGACCGACCTGCGCCGGTGGCAGGAAGAGTGTACGTCCATCAGAAGAAGGCATTGGGAGAAATATCAGGAAGCTCTACGGCAGTGGGAAGCAGAGTGCGAAGCCATTGAAAGAGAACACCGAGATCAGGCTATGGAGCTTATTGCTAATCAAAGGGTCCAGTATCCTGATACAGTTTCTGATGCTCGCTGCGGAAGATTTGATAACTTCCTTCGAAATGCTTTGATGAGACAATTGGAAAGTCTAGAGAGAGATAGCTTTAAAGTTACTCTGCTTCCAGAGAGGTCAGCTGTTAGCATAGAGCAGTCTAGTGTCCGGTGCTATACCCCTGATATCGCAATGCAGGTATCTAGAGATGGAAAAAGATCACTCGTTTTACTCATTGACATTGAAATTGATGAGCCATGGTTTCTTGAAGGTAATCTGTGTAGGCCAGCCCATACTGTGAATGATCCTAAGCAAAGTAAGCGTGATGCTTATCTAGCGGATAGAGGCTGGGTTGTAGTTCGGTTCTCAGAACGGCAAGTTTATGAAGAAAGTGAAAAGTGCATTAATCTCATCTTTTGCTTGGTTTCAGGTGTCTTGGGTGCATTAGATTCTAAACAGCCAGACTTATCATTTTCATTTCCAACGGACCACAAGAGATGGGGTGATCAAAGTGCTCTTAGTGAACCTAGATTTCCTCCTTCCTACTTTTAATTCCCAAGGTTGAGACTGGCCCTACCGGGATTGAATTGAGCTAACGCGCTGGTCCGAGACGCTGCTGCAGGATTTGTGCGGCCAGCAACACATCCAGGGGGGTGGTTAGCTTCAGATTGGATTCCTCCCCTTCGACGATGTAGACTGGCCAACCCAGCTTCTCGAATAGGGCTGCATCATCGGTTACCTGCCAACCCTGGGCCAGAGCCTCCCGATGGGCTTGCCATAGCATCGACAGGCGAAACCCCTGCGGCGTTTGCGCTGCCCACAGCCGGCTGCGTTCTGGGGTTGACCGAATTTGGATCCCTTTTGGGCCTGCCTCAGCGACTTTAATCGTGTCCTTGACAGGGATCCCCGCGATGAGACCATCCACCTGCTGCAAAGCAGCACTACAGCGATCGAACAACTTAGGGGTAGCCAGGCAGCGGGCCCCATCGTGGATCAACACCCGCTCTACTGTTCCCAGGTTATAGAGATACTCAACCCCCCTGTAAACCGACTCCTGCCGCGTCGCCCCCCCTTGTAAAAGCTGCACCGGCGTGGACAGATCCATTGCCGCCAGGATCTGCTCGATGGCCGGCCAATCGCCGGGTTGGGAGAGAATGCCGATCCACTCGATGGAGCTGGCTCGATCCGCAGCCTGCAACGTCCAAGCCAAAATCGGCTGACCCAAGAGCGGCAGCAACAGCTTATTGACCGCAGCCCCCATTCGCTTGCCGCTGCCAGCCGCCGGGATCAGAAGGTGCATGGGATCCAAAAGTGCATCCAACCGGATCCCAGTGTACTGCTCAACCTTCCAACTCTCCCGAAGCAGTGACAAAGTCAGGGTAGGCAATGTTGCCGTGCTCGCCAATATCCAAGCCGGCCAACTCTTCTTCTGCCGAGACGCGCAGACCGATGGTGCCCTTCAAAATCAAAAACAAAGCCAGACAACAGATAAAAGACCATCCTCCCAGGGCAATAACCCCCAGAATCTGTACCGGCAACACCGCCCAAGTCACCCCCGCTTCCGCATGGGCAAACCACGGGATCCCTGCAGCAATGACCCCCCAAGCGCCGCACACCCCATGTACCGACACCGCCCCCACCGGGTCATCCACCTTCAAGGTGCCCTCGATAAACAGCACCGACAACACCACCAACACCCCGGCCACCGAGCCGATAAGGATTGCCCCCAAAGGATGAACAGTGTTGCAAGGAGCAGTAATGCCCACCAGCCCCGCCAGTGTCCCATTGGCTGCAAACGTCATGTCCGGCTTGGTAAAAATGGCCCAGGAAGTACAGAGAGCGCCGATGGCTCCTGCCGCCCCGGCCAAATAGGTATTGAAAGCAATCCAGCCAATATCAGGAATCGCTGCCGTTGTAGAGCCGGCATTAAAGCCAATCCAGCCCAGCCACAGGATCAACGCCCCCAACATGCCCAAGGGTAAGCTATGCCCGGGAATAGCCCGCGGCTCCCCATTGGGACCATACTTGCCCAAGCGCGGCCCCAACACCAAAGTTCCCGCAAAAGCTGCAGCCCCACCCACCAAGTGCACCACCCCCGACCCGGCAAAGTCAATGTAGCCCAGGTTTTCCAGCCAGCCGGCTGTACCACCGTTGTAGTCGGCAAACAGGCCATTCCAGGCCCAGCCCCCGGAAATCGGGTAGATCGCCCCAGAGATGACGATGGAGTAAATCAAATAAGCCAAAAAGCGGGTGCGTTCCGCCATTGCCCCGGAGACAATGGTGGCAGCGGTGGCGGCAAACACCAGTTGGAAACAGAAGAACGTGAAAGGCCAAGCATCGTTTTGACTGCCGGCTTCAGCTCCCTGTTGCCAGTTGAAAAAAAACCAGTTGGTGCCCAAAAAACCGGCCACATGGGATCCGAACATCAGCCCAAACCCCAAAAACCAAAAAGCGCAGGCCCCGAAGCAGAAGTCCATCAGGTTCTTCAGGACAATGTTGGTAGCATTTTTAGCCCGCGTGAAGCCCGCCTCCACCATGGCAAAGCCCGCCTGCATGAAAAACACCAGCGCCCCGGCCACCGTTGTCCAGACGATGTCGGCATGGTATTGCTGAGTTTTCAGTAAGGTTTGTAGCTCAGCCCAAGCCTCGGGTGGGAGAGCCTGTTCCAGAGCCGTGAGATCCGTCTGGGCCAGAGCAGGCGGGGCAACCAAACTTCCCAACCCCAGCAAAGCTCCAACCCCCAGCAGGACTTTCCCCCCTGTCCTCAAACCCAAAAGGATCCCCTGCCGAAGACGAGAGAAAACAGTCTCACCCATCTGACTTTTCATCTCGATTCCAAGTCCCACACCTCGATTTTGAGCTATTTCTCCCCTCCTACCCGTAACCACCTACACCAATGCCACCAAATACATCAGCAAGCCATAAAAGAGAGGGCCAGCCCTGACCCTCCCTTTTGATGCTCATTTGATGCTCAGTTCAGCAATGCTCCGATCCGGCAACCCCAGGTCAGACCGAGCACAATGGCTCAAGATTGCTCCGAATCGGTGGCAGCAGTAACGAAGTCGGGGTAGGCCACGTTGCCATGCTCGCCCACATCCAAACCGGCGATCTCTTCCTCGGCGCTGGTGCGCAGGCCGGTTACAGCCTTGAGGATATAGAACAGGATCAAGCAGGTAATAAAGGGCCAGAGGAAGTAGGCCAGAGCGCCCACCACTTGTACCCCAAATTGGGCCCAGGTGACCTCTTCAGCATAGTTGGCATTGGCAAAGAAGGGGATCCCTGCTGCCAACACCCCCCAGATACCACAGGTGCCGTGTACCGAAATCGCGCCCACCGGGTCATCAATTTTCAGCACCGTATCCAGGATCACCACCGAAATCACCACCAGAATCCCGGCCACCGAGCCGATGATCAGAGCACCCAAAGGATGGACGCTATCGCAAGGGGCAGTGATCCCCACCAAGCCGGCCAGGACACCGTTGGCGGCAAAGGTCATATCCGGCTTGCCAAAATGAACCCAAGAGGTGAACATCGCCCCAATTGCTCCAGCCGAAGCTGCCAGCAGCGTATTCATGGCAATCCAGCCAATATCGACAGAGGCTGCAGTGGTGGAACCGGCATTAAACCCGATCCAGCCCAAGGCGAGGATAAACACCCCCAACATCCCCAGCGGCAGGTTGTGGCCGGGAATAGCCCGCGGTTCTCCATTAGGGCCGTACTTGCCAATGCGAGGGCCAAGCGCGATCGCACCTGCCAAGGCCGCAGCGCCCCCTACCAAATGCACCACCCCCGACCCGGCGTAGTCGATGTAGCCCAGATTTTCCAGCCAGCCGGCTGTGCCGCCGTTGTAGTCGCCGAACAGCCCGTTCCAGGCCCAACCCCCAGAGATGGGGTAGATTAGCCCAGAAATAACGATGGAGTAGATCAAGTAGGCCAAGAACTTGGTGCGCTCTGCCATGGCTCCGGAAACAATGGTGGCGGCAGTGGCGGCAAACACCATCTGGAAGACAAAGAAAGTAAAGGGCCAGCCATCTGCCTCGTAAGCCTGCTGCCAGCCAAAAGCAAACCAGTCAGTGCCGAAGAAGCCAGCACTTTTGCCGAACATGAGGCCAAACCCGATGAACCAGAAGGCGCAACAGCCCATGCAGAAGTCCATCAAGTTCTTCATCATGATGTTGGCGGCGTTCTTGGCGCGGGTAAAGCCCGTCTCTACCATGGCGAACCCCGCCTGCATGAAGAACACCAAGGCTGCTGCCACGATCGTCCAAACAACGTCAGCGTGTTTCTGAACTTCCTCGGCCTCTTGAGCAAAGGCAGTTCCCTGGCCGAATAGAAAAACCAGCGCAGCCATTAGAGCGGCAGTCAGACTCCACTTGGCCGGTCGCCAAAGCCACTGGGGCACCTGGCTCTTGAGGTTTTGGATCATTGTCGTACTCATGCTTTTCGACTCACCTAAAGTGACAGTACTTCTCGCAACACATTACCCGAAAAGTAGGGCAAGAACACCTCATCAGATATACAGCAAAAGAGACATGAAGCAAACTCACACGAGGCTCAGGCCGGGCAACCCAAACCCTGAACGTGATCCCTTCTCATAGGGCATCTTGGTTGAGTTCGCCAGTGCGGATGCGGATGGTTTTTTCGACGGGGCTGATGAAAATCTTGCCGTCCCCAATTTCGCCGGTGCGAGCCGCTGCAATCAGCTTCTCCACCACCGTATCCACCAGGTCATCTTCGACCACGATCTCCACTTTCAGCTTTTGTAGGAACTCTACCGTGTACTCGGATCCCCGGTAACGCTCGGTTTGTCCCTTTTGCCGGCCAAAACCCCGTACTTCACTTACGGTCATGCCGACAATCCCGGCATTGACCAAAGCAATTTTGACCTCATCCAACTTAAATGGCCGGATCACGGCCTCGATTTTTTTCATCTGCCTCCTGCACCCTGAACAGTTCCGCTAATTTCTAACACTACCAACACCTGTGAATTGTAAAAACAGATACATTTTTTATCTCCTACTGAAGATGCTTACCACTCTGGGTTGGCTCCCGTCAAGACTGGAAGGTCAAGCTTAAGCTACCCTAACGGGAGGAAGCCTCCGATGGGGTCTCACCAACATCCACGGGCGGCTGAGGGCTAAGAGAGGCCAAGCTGGCTGTAATGAGCGCTACCGCAAGCCACCACAGCATTTGTACCTGTGGACGATACCAGATGGTATCCACCAAGCCGTGGACCATCATGCCGGTGCAAGCGGCCAAGCCCGCTGCCACCCACAGACCCTGGGGATCCCGCAAGTTGAGCAAAGTTTTCCAGCATCTCCAGCCGTGATCCCAGAGCACCAAGAGGAACCAGGCGAAAGTTAAGGAGCCGATGAAGCCAGTCTCTACGGTGAGCTGCAGCGGCACTGAATAGGCTCCAAGGGCGCTGAAGTTGCCTCGTTGGTAGAGGGGATAGACGCGGTTAAAGGCAACATTACCGGGGCCGATCCCCAAGATGGGAAAGTCGCGGATCATCTCCAGCACCGCCGCCCAGACATTGAGGCGAAAGTTGTTGCTGGTATCCAACCGCCCCCAAAAAAGGCTCTGCACCCGCAGCCGCAGGGAGCGTACCGTCAGGATCCCGAGCAACAGAGCAGCCCCCCCTCCGCCCAACAGGGCCGGCAAGGCCCAACGCCGCCAGCGGGCTGGCAAATCGACAGAATGCCACTGTGCCAACAGCACGACCATCAGGGTGAGCATGGCCAGCCCCCCAATCCAGGCGCCACGACTGTAGGTGAGCAACAGGCAAATCAGGTTCACCGCCGTCGTAAACCCGGCCAGGAGTTTCGCTCCCCAACTGGGCCAAATCCAAGTGGCGGCCAGCCCCAGAGGAATGACCGGGATCAAGTAGCCCCCATACAGATTTGGATTGCGCAGATAGCTGTACACCCGCGTCAGACCCGCCAAACCCGACTCCGGATCCACCCAGGTGGCCAGTTCCGCTGCCCCATATAAGTATTGCCGCAGGCCATGGATCCCCATCACCAAGCTGACCAAAAGCAGGGATCCAACGATCCCATCTCGGAATTGGGGTTTGCGCAGCAGACGATGCAACAACAGATAACCAGCCAGGTAGAGAGTCAACTTCAGCCAGCCATCCCGTGCTGCGTAGGCAACCGGAGAGAGAATCGTTGCCAAGGTGGCAATTCCCCAGAAAAGGACCAGGGGCAGATGCAGCGGCAGCCCAATCGGCATTTCCACCAAAGCGCACAGGCCCACCAGAGCAGCCATAGCCAGCAAAATCAGGCCCAGGATGCCGGTGGAGCTTTGTGCAGAGAAAATCCAGTAGAGCAGCACTAGCCCCAGGCCAATCCGGTCGGAAGTTTGAACCAATATGCTGCTCTTCCCCCAACTTTGCAGGGATCCCAATAGACGACCCAAAAGGCTTCCCTGCCACCAAGCCTTGATGGGAAAATCGCGCAGCAGAAAACCGTGCCACCGTTGCGTTGCTCGTTCCATAACCCTCCGGAGCCTGTTGGGCACAAGTTCATACGCCCCAAGTCACCTTCCGATTGCGTCGGTGGGACGAAGTTCTAGCTTATATCCCCAGAGGCAAGGAGACAACGAAGAAGAGCGCAACCTCTTATCGCGCCAGCCGGACAAAGTACCCCTCAACAAAAACAAAGAACCGGCTGACTCACAAGACTCTACAAGACAAAAGGCATCGAAGAGTTATCAAAGTTGGGTTTTCAATCTTAAGAACAAGTCTCTGTAAAAAGCAAAGAAGAACAGCAGGAAAAACTACAAAAAGCTCTATCTCAATCTTCAATCAAATGTTGGATTGCCGCAATCGAAGATCTCCTGACCTACCACAGACCGATTCTCAAAAGATTCTTCAGGCAACACAGGCTAACACTTGACCTTGAGATCCTCTTTCACCTTCGGCATTAGGAGAAGGGATTTGATCGCCTAAGCGGGATCCAGACCAACCTTCCTTGGCTCTAACTGCGTTCTGGGAATTGGAGTTGGAATAGTGAATCTGAATACGAGTAGGACGGCCCAGACCCAGGGCGGATCCCATGCAACGGGCTAAGATTTGCACCTTAAACTCAAACTCGCCAATGCCATCCATAATCTTTAACCCTGCAGTCTCTGCTCCTAATTCAACTGTAGGAGAAGGTCTACGAAACCTCTTCAGTGGGAATACAGAACTTTTTGAGCTGCGGAGACTTCTGGATTATGAAAGTTATGTAAAGATGCCTTTGTTTTCGCCAGACAGGGCGAGTACTTGACCTATTCTTAAACAACTTGAGTCAAGCTGGGCTCGGTATCTTCACTTGGACTGACTCCCTCCACCAAGTTGAGCAGGGATCCCAGCCAAACCGCTTAGACAAGGGGAACTGACCTACGCAAAATGGAGGAAGTAGGGGAAAAGCATCTCGTAAATCACTCGGTCGAAGCGTGCCCGTTTACCTGTACTGGGGAGATGACACCTATCGCCTGATGCAGGCGGTGCAGCAGTTGCGCGACCAAGTGCTGGATCCCCACTGGGCTGCTTTTAACTACGATCGCCTGCCGCCGGAATCCACGATTGCCGGGCTCAACCAAGCCATGACCCCGCCGCTGGGATCCACCGCCCGCTTGGT
>NZ_JANSIB010000078.1:0-14460 GCF_047461895.1 Synechococcus sp. R55.8
TACTACCCTATCCCCACCCCCACCACCCCGTCAAGATATCCAACCCAAAATTTTTTGAAGCCAGAAGGGATCCGGATCCACCGCTAGACTGTTGAAGTGAGCTTAGTTTGGGTCAGACGGGTTTATGGGGATTGTGATTGGGGCTGCTGCTCCTGACTTTAGCTTGCCTGCGGTGGGGAAAGGGATCCAGAAGGGAGCCCGGATCTCGTTGGCGGCCTACCGGGGCAAGAGCAAGGTGTTGCTGGCCTTTTACCCGGCGGATTTTTCCCCGGTATGCACGAGCGAGATGCGTTGCTTTCGGGAGGATTGGGAAGCTTTCCGGGCCGCGGGCTGCGAGATCTTGGGGATCAGCAGCGATCCCCTCTCCAGGCACCAAGCCTTTGCCGAGCAGCTTAAGCTGGAGTTTCCTTTGCTGAGCGATGTGGACAGAACCGTGAGCCAGCAGTACGGGGTGGACAGCCTGCTGGGGACGCGGCGGGCCTATTTTTTGGTGGATAGCCAAGGGATCCTACGCTACCAGCATGTGGAGTGGCTGCCCTTGTTCAAGCGAGACAACCGGGAGCTGCTGGAGGCCGTGAGGGCGATTAGCTAAACGGGGGATCCTCTGGGGTGGGCCAGAGAACCCGTTGCGGCTGTCCGGTGTCCGGCAGGGAGAGGGGAGTGTGGCCAAGGGGCTCCAGAAGCCAGCTACGCTGGGGCGGGCTCCAGTTGCCCTGGCGGGCCTCGATCTCCAGAATGAGCTGGCCATTTTGCTGTCGCAAGCGGAAGAGGGTGGTGGCCCAGGCTCCTGCTCGATGGGCGAGGGTTTCCCCGTCGTCTTCGTAGAGGGTGAAGCTGCCGTTGCCGGGGTAGAGTTTGAGGTGCGGTTGGTCACGGCGCAGGTGGGCGGTGGACGGGCAGGGGGGAGCTAAAGGCAGAACGGAGCCACCCCGCACAAACAGCGGCAGTTGTTCGAGAGGGGCAGGGACGAGAATGTAGCGGGGGCCGGTGTGGGCCTGACCTGTCCACCAATCAAACCAAGTGCCCTGGGGTAGGTAAACAGCGCGGCACCGCACGCCAGGCCGAACCACAGGGGCAGCTAGGAGGGCGGATCCCAGCATGGCTTGATCTGAGATCTCGTAGGTTTGCGGATCGTCGGGAAACTCGTAGAGAAGGGGGCGCAAGATGGGGGATCCGGTTTGGCTGGACTCCCAAAAGAGGCTGTAGAGGTAGGGCAGCAGCTGGTAACGCAACTGAATGGCCTGCCGGCAGATGGTTTCCACTTCGAGGCCAAAGCTCCAGGGCTCGTGGGGGCGGGTGCCCAGGGCGCTGTGGCCGCGCATGAGGGGGTAAAGAATTCCCATTTGCATCCAACGGGCAAACAGCTCGGGAGTGGCATTGCCACCGAAGCCGCCGATGTCCGCGCCGACAAAGCTAACTCCCGACAGGCCCAGGTTTAGGAGCATGGGCAGGGACATCTCCAGGTGTTCCCAGGAGGATTGGTTGTCGCCTGTCCAGACGGCAGCCCAGCGCTGGATCCCAGCAAAGCCGGAGCGAGTCAGCACGAAGGGGCGCCGGTTGGGGTTGAGCTGTTCCAAGCCTTCACGGGAAGCGCGTGTCATCAGCAGGCCGTACAGGTTGTGAACTTCGGCGTGGGTGGTGGGTTCGTCGGGTGGGCCTTGGGGGGCATCGAGGGGGATATCGACGATCTGGCCGCCGTCTCCAAAGGGGCGGTCGTTGAGGGCCGGCTCGTTCATGTCGTTCCAGATGCCATCCACACCGGCTTGGGTGAGAACCCGTTGCCAGGATCCCCACCACTGCCGCACTCCGGGGCGCAAGAAGTCGGGAAAGAGGACTTTGCCTGGCCAAACGTAGCCATGGAAGAGGTGGCCGTCGGCGCGGCGGATAAAGAAATCCTGGGCCAAGCCCTCGTCGAAGACGGCGTAGTCGGCTTCGGGCTCGAACTTGACGCCGGGATCCACAATGGCTACCACCCGGAAGCCAGCCTCGTGGAGTTGGGCCATGAGCCGGGCCGGTTCGGGGAAGCGGCGGGGATCCCAGGTGAAGACGCGGTAGCCGCGCATGTAGTCGATATCCAAGTAAATGACGTCGCAGGGGATCTGCCGCTGGCGAAATTGCTGCGCAACGGTTTGAACCTGGGCGGCGCTGGCGTAGCTCCAGCGGCACTGTTGGTAGCCCAAGGCCCAGAGGGGAGGAAGGGGAGGCCGCCCGGTAAGTTGGGTATAGGTATCGAGCACCAAGTCTGGAGTGGGGCCGTAAATGAGGTAGTAGTCCAGCTCGGGGGCGCGCACCTCGATGGCCCACTGCTCGGGATCGATCTGGCCCAGGTCGAACTGGCTCCAGTGGGTGCAGTGCAGGAAGAGCCCGTAGCAGAGGTTGGGGCGAAGAAACAGGGCGAAGGGAATGGCCTGGTAGAGATTGTCGCTGTGGGCGTCGTAGTTCCAGCAGTCGCGAGTCCAGTGGCTGTAGCGCCGACCCCGTTTGTTGAGTAGCCCCGCCCGTTCCCCTAGGCCATAGATGTGCTCGGCAGGGTGGAGGTGTTTGACCAGGCGGATGCTATCGGATCCCCAGGTAAGCCCAGAGGAGACATCGGCGCAAAACTCTTGCCCTTGAGAGTCTTGAAAACTGAACCGGAGGGGATCCCGATCGATCTGAACTTGCACCTGGGAGGTGGACAGGTGGATTTGGGTGGAGCTTTCCTGCAGTTCAAAGGGAGCCGGCGGCCACTCTTCATCGGCTGGAGCCACATCCCAGGAACGACGGGGCAAAAACGCTCCGCTGGGGCTAAAGCGCAGCCGAAACAGACGGGGGGTGAGCACCTGCATAGACCAGCGGCCCTGGGCACAGATGAGGTGGATCCCTCTGGAGTGGGGCTGGAGCTGCTGCAGGGATCCGCAGGTTGGCCTTTGGGGCGGGCGGGCGGGGGATTGGCCGTTCGCGCCCGAGGGATCGAGTCCCAAGATCTCGCCAGGTTCCAGCATGCTTTGGAGACAGATTGCTGCTCTCAAGGCTAGCCTATGGCCGGGAGGGGACAGGGGGTTGCCCACTCTGGTCCGCAGTGGGTTTTACCCTCATCGGTACCCATCTCCAGAAGAGCAGCGGTAATAATCGACTAGCTCAGACCCCAGAATCCATCGCGAAAACGAGGCGGCAATGGCCATGAGGATCCCGGCGATCAAGCTTCTCTCCTCACTGCTGCTTTTTGGGGGGGTGTCCGTCCCCGCTGTCGTGGCGGCCTACCCGGTCAGCCCGGAGATGGTGATGACCCTGCAACAGGGGGATCATGCCCAAGCCTTGCCCAGGGCCAGAACGGAGCAAGCGTTTCGGGTGGTTACTTTGGCCCAGGGTTTGGAGCACCCTTGGGGGATGGCCTTTTTGCCGGATGGAACTCTCTTGGTTACCGAACGCCCAGGGCGGCTGCGCCGAGTTACCCCCCAGGGATTGGATCCCCAGCCCATAGCCGGTGTGCCAGAAGTATTTGCCCGCGGACAGGGGGGCCTGCTGGACATTGCCTTGCACCCTAATTACGCGGAGAACGGCTGGATTTACCTGTCCTATGCCGCTCCTGGGCCGGGCGGCGGGGGAACCCGAGTGGCGCGGGCCCGCTTGGGGGAGAAGGGACTCCAGGATCTGGAGGTGATTTTCGACATGGAGCGCAAGACCCCCGCTCGACAGCACTTTGGCTCCCGCCTGGCCTTTGATGAACAGGGATTTCTCTACATCAGCACCGGCGACCGCGGAGAACGGGATCGAGCCCAAGATTTGGGGGATTCTGCCGGTAAAGTGTTGCGCATTACGGATGCGGGCGGGATCCCGGCGGACAACCCATTTGTCGGCCGAGCGGGGGCTTTGCCGGCAATTTTTACCTACGGCAACCGCAACATTCAGGGAATAGCCCGCCACCCCGAGACGGGAGCGATTTGGTCCCACGAGCATGGGCCCCAGGGTGGAGACGAGATCAACATCTTGGCCCCCGGCGTCAACTACGGCTGGCCCTTGATCACCCACGGTCGAGAATATACGGGGGAACCCGTCGGCCAAGGACTGGCGGCAGCTCCTGGATTGGCTTCGCCCCTGCTGCACTGGACACCCTCAATTGCCCCTTCCGGCATGACTTTCTACACAGGGGAGGCTTTCCCCGAATGGCGGGGCAACCTATTTGTGGGGGCGCTGGCCGGGCAACACTTGGCCCGTCTGGTACTGGATGGAGAGCGCGTGGTGGCAGAAGAGCGTCTCTTAGAGGGGGCGGTGGGCCGCATTCGCGATGTGCGGCAGGGGCCGGATGGACTCCTTTACCTGTTGACGGACGCCCCGAATGGATCCCTGCTGCGCCTGGAGCCAGCACCCTGAAGGCATCGGCTTAGGAGATGACGGAAACTATCCTGCTCCCGCTGGGCAGCTCTTTGGCGGGACAGGGACTTTCCCCAGAGTAGGGCTGGGGAACTCAGAAGCTGAGGCTCTCCCAAGAAACGTTGATGTCTTCCAAAAGCAGCGACTTGTTGTAGATCTGCAGGATAATCAACAAAAAGACGGCGAATAGGGCCATGAAGACCGCCATCAGGGGCGTGGTGCCCCAGCCGGGAGCCACTTTGCCGTATTCCGAGTTGAGAGGACGCAGCAGATCGCCCAGTTTGGTACGAATGGCCATAGGTTCTCGCTTAGAAACCGAACACGTTGACGAAGTCGAAGATAGCAGGCTCGAAGGCGGATCCCTGGTGCTCAGCACCGCCAAAGCAGCCGCCTTTTAAAATCACGCTATCAGAATCTGGCCGAACCTTTTTGTCTTGGGCAATGAATTGTAAACTTGTGTAATACTGTAGTCGAATACTCTCAGGATCAAAGACAACGATATGGAGCCCACCTTTTCCCTGATTGTGGCGATTGCGGCAGTTACCATCTGCATCACTGCGTTTGCCATCTACACAGCCTTTGGCCCCCCTTCCAAGGACTTGCAGGATCCCTACGAGATGCACGAGGATTAAGGCCTGTCGTTGGGATATCTGGGTAAATGTCTGCTCGGTTGACCCCCCGTCTCTCCTTTCACAAGTACCAGGGGTTGGGGAACGATTTTATCTTGGTGGACAACCGCTGGCAGTCTCAACCCTGCTTGAGCCCGCAAGAGGCCGTCGCCCTTTGCAATCGCCGCTTTGGGGTAGGAGCCGATGGGGTTATCTTCTTGCTGCCGGGGCAGGAGGGGGCGGACTTTAGCATGCGCCTCTTCAACAGCGACGGTTCCGAGGCGGAGATGTGCGGCAATGGGATCCGCTGTTTGGCCCGCTTTCTGCAGGACTTGGGGATCCCAGGTCGGGATGGCGCCTACCAGATCCACACCTTGGCGGGGCGAATCGTGCCGCAGGTGCGGGCAGATGGGCTGGTCACAGTGGACATGGGGATCCCTCGCCTTTTGGCCAAGCAGATCCCCACCACCTTGGTCGAACCGGATGAGAAGGTCATTCGGCAGCCGCTTGCAGTGGCCGGGCGAGAGTGGCGGGTGACGGCGGTGAGCATGGGCAACCCCCATTGTGTGGTCTTCCTGGAAGAAGAGGGATCCCTGGAGGAGCTGGACTTGGCAGCTGTGGGCCCCCTGTTTGAGCATCATCCGGCCTTTCCTGAGCGCACCAACACCGAATTTGTGCAGGTGCTCAGCCCGACTCGTCTGCGCCTACGGGTTTGGGAGCGGGGAGCAGGGGCAACGCTGGCTTGTGGGACGGGTGCCTGTGCTGTTTTGGTGGCTGCTGTTTTGGAGGAGCGCGCAGAATCGCAAGCTACAGTAGAACTGCCGGGAGGAAATCTGGAAATTCGCTGGGATCCGAGCACACAGCACGTGTGGATGACCGGCCCTGCCCTACACGTCTTCAGCGGCACCACTGCCGGTTGAGAACTAGGCTCCCAGACCCAACAGGAGGATGGCCAGGAGGCCGAGGATCCCATAGGCAACGCTCCAGCCCTGCCGCCAGATCAGCGCCACTGCCAGGCCCAATAAGACCAAGCCCAAGCCCAGGCCAAGGCGGAGAAATAGAGGGTGTACAAACTGGCTGTGGGAGCGTTTGAGCCAGGGGAAGATCACCCCCAAGGCGAAGGCCAGTCCTACGGGGATCCAATCGATCCAACCTGTCTGCTCCCAGCCCCCCAACAGGTAAAAGCCGCCCAGACAAAGGCCCAGGCAGAAAAACAGCACCCGCATGCCGGGATAGTCTTGTCGATAGTTGAAAGCAAGGCTTCGGAGCTCCTTGGGGTGGGCCAAGACCAATGGCTCTACAGCAAAGCTTTCGCTCCACTCCGGCGCTTCTTCAGTTTGTCCGCGGCACCAAAGGTAAACGTTGACCTTGCGCAACCCTTGCAGCAGAGAGGCTTCCACCGCACTGCGCACCACCTCCATCACCTGCAGGGTATCCACCACATCGCCCGGCAGCCGTTCCAGCAGCACGTTGAGAACAGGCCCCTTCAGCTCGGCTCGGCCAAACAGCCGCAAGTTGGCAAGCTTGTAATCGAGGATTTGGTTCAAGATTTTGAGCTGGCGGCGCATGGGATCCCGTAAACAGTGAACCGTCGTTCGAATGGTTGACTCCAAGCTTCAACATGACCGGTATGACCAGTTTAATGGCTTGGGCCAGAGCAGCAGAGGAGAGGCGTTGCCGGTGTGAAAGGGAAGTGGGACTATCCCATGAGGGTGCGAATGCACCGGCGAATGCTGAGGTTGGATTGCTCCAAGTCGGCAAATCCGCTCAGAAGAGTTCCCTGGCCGTCCAACAGCAACAAAACAGCCTGGCGGCGAAAATTGATCCCAGGCAAAGCTGCAGCGGCTATTTCTTGCAGCTTCTGGATGGTTGCTCCCTCAAAATCGACCGAGACATACACAAACGGAGAAACCAGGCGGGGATCCGTCGGTACACTCTCCCGGATGGCCTGCAAAACCAAGTGGCGCACCAGCATCAGCCCCCTGCCATCCACCAGCACGATCTGGCGCAGCCGAGGGTTTTGCCCAAACTCCAGGGCCAAACTTTTGGAGAGGGCTTCCGATTGCGAGCGGGTTTGGCTGTTGGTCAAGATCAACGCTTGAATGCCCTCATACCGACTTAGGTCAAGCCGATCCCCAGAAACGCTTTCCACCTTGAGGTCAAGAGATGTTTTGGGGTTGCTGTTGCTGGGGCAGTTGCCAGCTTGGGCGGGATCGAACGCACCTTGAGAAAGCAGGGCAAGGGTGGCAAACCCCAAAGCCACAAGTCTCTTTTGAACGCAAAGCCAGCAGCGGTTAGCCGGGGCACAGCAGCAGGACAGCACTCGGTTCATGGCGGGGAGCTCTGGAGCGGGCCGGCCAAATCTTAACCGATCTTCATCTTTGGTGCTCCAAAATGCCCTCTGGGCTTCTCATCCCCATTGGGTTGGTGCCCATAATGGAAGGCAGTTTCTGGTTTGCTGGCCATGACTCACGCCTCTTTGCTGGATGCCCTCAACCCTTCTCAACGGCAAGCGGTGCAACATTTTTGTGGCCCGCTGCTGGTGGTGGCGGGGGCAGGTTCCGGCAAGACGCGCGCCCTCACCCACCGCATTGCCTACCTGGTTCGCCACTATCGGGTGGATCCAGGAGAAATTTTGGCCGTGACCTTCACCAACAAGGCCGCCCGTGAGATGAAAGAGCGCATTGAGCAGCTCTTTGCCGAACAAGAAGCTCAAGAACAATTTGGGATCCCGCTGGAGCAATTGGAGCCAGCCCAAGTCACCCGGCTGAAATCCAGCGTTTACCATCGGCTGATTAAACCCCTTTGGATCGGCACTTTCCACAGCTTATTTGCCCAGATCCTGCGCATAGATATTGAAAAATATCAGGATCCCAAGGGGCGCAAGTGGACTCGCCACTTCTCGATCTTCGATGAATCAGATGCCCAATCTCTGGTGAAGGAGATTGTAACCAAGCAACTGAACTTGGATGAGCGCAAGTTTGACCCAAGGTCGGTACGCTACGCCATTAGCAATGCCAAAAACCAAGGTTGGACTCCTGCCGACCTGGAGCGCAATCAGCCCAACTTCCGTGGCCGTACCATTGCCCAAGTTTACGAAATCTATGAAGACCAACTGGCAGCCAACAATGCTCTGGACTTTGATAACTTGATTTGGATACCAGTGCAGCTTTTTCGACAAAACGAGCAGGTGTTGGCTTACTGGCACCAACGATTTCGACACATTTTGGTGGATGAATACCAAGACACCAACCGCACTCAGTATGAGTTGATTCGTCTGTTGGCCACCAACGGCGAGACCTGCAGATCTCGGTTGGATTGGAGAAACCGATCGATCTTTGTGGTGGGAGATGCCGATCAAAGCATCTATCGGTTTCGCGGGGCAGATTTTACCATTTTGCTGGAGTTTCAAGAGACCTTTGGAGATGGTCTCCCGGATGATGATACCCGCACCATGATCAAGCTGGAGGAGAACTATCGCTCTACAGCTACCATTCTGCAGGCAGCTAACGCTCTCATCGAGAAAAATACAGAGCGCATTGATAAAGTTCTCAGGCCAACCCGTCAGCAAGGAAATCCGATTCTTCTTCATCAGGCGGATGATGAGATTGCAGAGGCCGAGTTTGTCGTCAATACCATCCGACGATTACACGGCCAAAATGCCAATGCTTTTTCCTGGGGAGATTTTGCCATTCTCTACCGCACCAACGCTCAATCCCGTCCTTTTGAAGAGGTCTTGCTGCGGTGGGGGATCCCTTACACCGTGGTGGGCGGACTGCGATTTTACGACCGCAAAGAAATTAAGGATGTCCTAGCCTATTTACGGGTTGTGGCCAACCCTGCCGACTCCTTTAGCCTGCTGCGAATTATTAACGTGCCGCGCCGTGGCATCGGCAAATCTACTCTGGACAAGCTGACCGAAGCGGCGGCTGCTCTAAACGTGCCTTTGTGGGCAATTCTCAGCGACGAAACCTCTGTAAGTAGCTTGGTGGGTCGTTCGGCTAAGCCTGTCATTCAGTTTGCTCAGTTGATTCAGCACTGGCATCGACAGGCTTCTCAAACCTCAGCCGCCACCCTTATCGAAGGGCTGCTGCGGGATTCCGGTTATTTGGAGGATCTCAAGGCGCAGGGTACAGACGAAGCCGAAGAAAGAGCGGCCAACGTGATGGAACTTTACAATGCCGCTCGCCAATTCGAGGAAGAACAGGAGGATCCCAGCCTTGAGGCTTTTTTGAGCAATGTGTCTTTGGCTTCCGACTTGGACAACCTTCAGGAAGGCGCTGAGAAAGTTTCGCTAATGACGTTGCACTCTTCCAAAGGTTTGGAGTTTCCTGTTGTGTTCTTGGTGGGGGTGGAACAGGGTCTATTTCCCAATTTCCGGGCTTTGGAGGATCCCGCTGCTTTGGAAGAAGAGCGACGCCTTTGCTACGTGGGCATTACCCGTGCCCGTGAGCAGTTGTATATCAGCCACGCCAGGGAAAGGATGCTCTACGGCAACCGCGAACCAGCTATTCCTTCGGTATTTTTAAGTGAACTGCCCCAAGAGTTAATCGAATTCGACAGACGCGGAGCCGTTTCTCGACAGCTCTCCCACGGCAGTGGACTGTCCCTTTCAGATGCACCCAAGGCCAGGCCCAATCGCCGCCAAAGCCGTTCAGAACAGTGGGCGATTGGAGATCGTTTGCAACATCCCCAATTCGGACAAGGCCAGATTACCCATGTGTTCGGCAGTGGTGAACGGGTCACGATTGCGGTGAGGTTTCCCGCTATCGGTCAACAGAAAATCTTGGATCCCCGTATCGCTCCTATTCAAAAGCTTAGCTAGGCGGCTGAACTCGGAAGGGCTCCAGCGATGAAGAGAGGCAAAGGGAAGTGCTGTAGAAGTCCGTAGCTCATTCGAGATTGCCTTGCCGTTGACGTCGTTGGTGATCCCTTGCTTTATATGTGTTTGCTTTATATGTGTTGCTGCACGACGGGGAAAGCAAAACCTCAGCTCCCCCTTTCCCTGATTTGACCGTTGCCCAACCCTCGACCTTACCTCTGCCCCCTCGTCACTAATTGCTTGTAATTGCTTGACTACCCGGTCTTGGGATCCCTCGCCAGGCTTAACCCAGTCGGCTGGGACTGAGTTGTCTCGGCTCTGTCCGGTACCAGGCGCAGGGGCGGGCCAAAGCGGCCAACCGCTACAGTGTTGTTCAGGGCCGGGATCTGGCGGATGGATCCCTGGCGTAGGCAGCGGTGTAGACGGCGCAGCAGGAAGAGGTCGGCTTCGGAGCACTCCTCTCGAAATAGCCTTACGTTAAGTTCGTGTTCCTGAGCAGCGGTGAGCAAACCGGTCATCATGGCGGTTTGAATGATCTGCTGCACGGTTATGGTTGTCGCTTCATCCATAGGTTTAGGCGATTGGATGGAGACCTTTTGCTGCTCTTATTCTCGACAAATCCCTCTGATATTGACTCCGCCAAATAGCGGATTCGGTATGCGCGCACTTTGTCTTCTTTCTCGGTGCTCGGAAATAGGTCTTTCCAGATACCCATTGACCTTCTGAGCCATCCGGATTCCGTGTAGGCGAAAAGCTTGAAATCTTTGTGTCACAAGCCTTTCCAATCGAAGTGGGAGCAGAGCCAACAATTGGATACGTAGGGATCCCATCCTCACTGCAGTACAAAATTAGACTCAACAGTGAGTTGCTTGAACTTGCCAAAGAGGTGCTGATCCCATGATTTTTCGAGCTGTTGTTTGAGGCCGTAACAGATATCTGTGGCAATACGGAACTGAGAAGCGATGTTCGTCACCGACAAATGGCGTAGGGTTGCTTGGCTTTTTGTCTGTACCTTGTCGGCAATGAAGGCATAGAGGATGAGCAACAGCCTTGTGTTAGGGTGGGGGCATTCTGTAGTGGCGATTGGCCGTGTCAGAAACTCCACAAAAAGTCGGCTGTGCTGCCCCTCTGGGCTGCTGTGGCTGCGGCTGTCTGGGCCTACTGGCGGTGCTGGGCTTGGGGCTGGCGGGGGCAGGGATCCTGATCTGGAATGGGATCCGTGCCTCAGGAGCCTATCGCACCTACCAGTTGGCGGTGGAGCAGCTCGAACAAAATGCCGTGGTGGTGGAACGTTTGGGAGAGCCCCTGAGGCCGGGATGGCCCTCGCGGCTGCGTTTTCAGGAAAATGAGGAAGCGGGCTGGGTGTGTCTGTCTTTTTTGATTACAGGGGCCCAGCGCACCGGCGATGTGGTTGTGGAATCGGAGCGGGGCATGGCCGGCTCGGCATGGCAGTTGCGCCATCTGCAGGTGAAAGTTGACGGGGATCCGCAGGCCATTCAGGTCATCGAGGGGGAATCTCGGTGTGAAAAGGAAGAGTCGGATGGAGAAGCCCTGCCCCTGCAGCCAGAAGGCGACATCTAGGTAGCCGGATATGCTCAGCCGCGGGTAGAGTCAAAAGGACTCCGTCCCGCTGACGCGAACGGTTGTGGCCTTGTTGGATCCCTATGCGGTCGCTTCCTTACCTGCGCTTGCTGCTGTTGTTGGCGCTGTTGGCCTCGTTCGCCGGCCTGATCGTTTGGCTAATCCAATCGTTTCTCGATCTGTACTACGCCACCCGCTACCACCCGATTTTGGGGGGGCTGTTGATCGGGGTGCTGCTGCTGCTGCTGCTGGTGTTTTTGGCCGCTGCCATCTACTACTTGTTTCTGTTTCGCCAACCCGCCCCCAGCAGGAGACCCCCTGCCTTGCCGGAGACGGCTTTGGAAAAGCGGAAAGCGGCGCAACAGAACTTGGCTCAACTGGAGGCGCAGCTAGCGCAAATCCAGGATGAAGTGGCGCGGGCAGCGCTGGCAGAACGGTCGGCTCTGCTGGCCCAACAGTTGGCCCAGCCCCAACTGAAGGTGGTGGTCTTCGGCACCGGGTCGGCGGGCAAGACTTCTCTGGTGAACGCGCTGCTGGGGCGGCGGGCGGGGGCGGTGGGGGCCACTCTGGGCACCACCCAGGCGGTAGCTTGTTACGATTGGAACTTGCCCGGGATCCCGCAGCCGGTGCAGATCGTGGATTGCCCCGGCATTTTGGAGATCGGCCCGGCAGGGGTGATGCGGGAACAGGAGGCGCAAGCCCAAGCCCAAGCTGCCGATCTGCTGCTGGTGGTGGTGGATGGGGATCTGCGCCAGTCAGAGGTGGATCCCTTGCGCCGGTTGATCGCCCTGGGCAAGCGGGCCTTGCTGATCCTGAACAAAGCGGATCGCTACACCTCAGAAGAACGGCAGATCCTCTTGCAACGCCTGCGGGAGCGGGTCTACCCCCTGATTCCACCTCAGGATGTGTTGATAGCTGCCGCTGCTCCAGCCCCTGTGCGGGTGGGATCCCAAACCTGGCGACCGGAGCCGGATGTGGCCGCCGTGCGGGATCGCGTGCAGGCGGTGCTCTATGCCGAGGGGGGATCCCTGGCCTTGGACAATGCCCTGCTGCAATCGCAACAGTTGGGGGAAGAGGCCAAGCGGATTCTCCAAGCCCAACTGCGCCGGCAGGCGGAGGAGGTGATCGATCGCTTTCAGTGGATTGTTACAGGAGTGGTGTTCGCCAACCCCATCCCGGCGGTGGATCTGCTGGCCATTGCCGCCATCAACGCCCAGATGGTGGTGGAACTGGGATCCCTTTACGGCTGCAAGATGGATCTGCAGCAGGGGCGGGAGCTGGCCTTGTCTCTGGCCAAAACCTTAGCCGGCTTGGGCTTGGTGGAAGGAGCGATCCAACTGACCACGGGGATCTTGGCCACCGTTGCCGAGGTAAGCGTCGTCGGTTTTCTGGCGACAGCCCCCATTCAGGCGGCCAGCGCTGGCTATCTCACCCGCATTGCCGGCAAGAGCTTCATTGAGTACTTCCAGCACAACCAAAGCTGGGGCGAAGGGGGGATGCAGGCGGTGGTCAAAGCCCAGGTGCAAAATACCCAAAAATCCGGTTGGCTCAAAGAGTTTGTCCGCGAGGCTTCCCGGCGCATCTTCCGAAATGGGATGGCCAACCCAAGGGATCCCTAATGGCCGCTCAGGGCAATATCGGTCGGCATAAAGGCCAGCTCCATTTGCGCCACATAATCGGCGTAGCTCAGTGCCGGCACGGTATCCCAATCCGCCAAGCCATGCATGCACTTCGACCATTGAATGAAGGCGGCAGGATAGATATAGGCCAAACTGGGATCCTGCAAAACCTCTTTGGGCAGTGGAGAGGCCGACTTCAGCACTGCCAACAGAGCCGGCGGCTTGTGGAGAATCACGCGCGTGGCCTCAATCTGCTCTGGGGAAACCCTAAACTTGGTGGCGATAAACGGGATCACTCTGGAAATGGCCATCACCCAACACCAACCTCGCCTGTAGAGGTAGGTTGCCCCCAAGCCGAGGGGCTGGCCTCAGGGATCCCACGGAGACCGGAAAAACATGGGCAAGGATGGCCGTGGGCGGGCCTGGGATCCCCTTGCTTGGGGCCGCTGCTCCCCGTTATTCTAGTAAAGCTGAAAAATCTGGGGAAACAGTGAGCCGTGGCTAAAAAGAGCATGATCGAGCGGGAGAAAAAGCGCCAACGCTTGGTCGAGAAGTATCGGGAGAAGCGCCAACAACTGAAAGCGGCCATGGCCGATCCCAACATCGACCAGGCCACCCGCATGGAGCTGCACGCCCAACTGCAAAAACTCCCTCGGGCCAGCTCGCCCACACGCCTGCGCAACCGCTGCTGGAAAACCGGGCGCCCCCGGGGTTACTTCCGCGATTTCGGCCTCTGTCGCAACAGCCTGCGGGAAATGGCCCACAGAGGCTTATTGCCAGGTGTGGTCAAGTCTAGCTGGTAGTTGCCTGGCCTTCGCCGCTTGGTTATGCAGCCAAAACACCCTTTTGAGAGATCCTGAGTGGGCCTGCAACCTTTTCAGCTCTGTGACGAAGATCTCACCCCTGCAGTGGCAAAGGCCCTGGCCAGGGAACCTTACCTGGCCGTGGATACAGAAACAATGGGGCTGATCCCGCAGCGGGACAGGCTTTGCGTGGTGCAAATCGCCAACTCCGCCGGTGAGGTGGTGCTGTTGCGGCTGAGCCGCGGGGTAAAGCAGGCCCCCTTTTTGGCGCAGCTGCTGATGGCTCCAAGCATTGAAAAGATTTTCCACTACGCCCGCTTTGACCTGGCGATGCTGCGCTATCACCTGGGGATCCGGGCGTGGCCCGTCTTTTGCACCAAAATTGCCAGCAAACTGGCCCGCACCTACACCAGCAAGCATGGCCTCAAGGATGTGGTGAGCGAGCTGTGCGGGGTCGAACTCAACAAAACTGCCCAAAGCTCCGATTGGGGAGCCGTCCACGCGCTATCCGCCGAACAGCTGGAATATGCCGCCAACGATGTTCGCTATTTGATCCCGGTGCGCCACAAGTTGGCGGAGATGTTACGGCGGGAAGAACGCTGGGAGTTGGCGCAGCAGTGTTTCCAACATTTGCCTACTTTGGTAGAGCTGGATCTGTTGGGCTTCAGTAACGTCTT
>NZ_JANSIB010000079.1:0-14445 GCF_047461895.1 Synechococcus sp. R55.8
TTATACATTATTTTCAGTATAGTTGAGCTTATTATTGACTAGAGTCATGCTCTCAAGCTAACAACCACGTTCTTGGGTGTGGTCACCGGGAGCAGCTCTGCACAGCGCAGCCAACCGAAGATAGGTACCTTGATGCGGTTGCCAGAAGTGCGAATACTCCCTTCCAGGTAAAAGCTGTCTCGCACTCCCTTGCGTTTGAAGCGGGGAAACTTCCCCAACCCACCCCGCCAGCGCTTAAGGGCTTGCTCCAAGTTGCGTAATGCCTGCTGAGGGGCGCATTTGGAGACCTGGTAGTACCAGCGATGTTCTTTCTTCACCTCGGCCACTAGGCGCTTGTGCAGGTCAATGGCGGTGGGAAGTTTTTGCTGGTTCTCCAGGGCTTGCCGACAGACTTCTAGGCCCCAGTTATAGGCGTGGCGGGCTACCCCAGCGTGTTGGGCGGCTAGAGTTGTTTGCTTGCGGTTAAGAACGAGTTGCGTCCGAAAACCCAGTAACATGCCCGCCACACCGCAAAGCGTCCATGAGTTCCGTGAAGCTTTCGGCTTGGCGCTCACAAGCCCCCTTTAGCTTTAGGTAACTCATGTTGACTACTGTAAGCTTTTCGGCCTGCTGTTGTCAGCCTCTGGTTTTGTCTGCTGGTTTTGCTGGGGTTGGGGGGGTGGGGACGGCCAGCAGGGATCCCCTGCCACGGGTTGGATGTGCAACTCCAGGTAGCCGGTGGCCGGATCCGGTTGACGGGAGAAGCGATACTCCGGGCTGTCGGCGAGGACAATTTCGGCGGTGGTGTAGATGAGGCAGCCGGGGCGCAGGTGTCCCCCCCAGGTTTGGCCTCGGGCATCGGCAACGGTGAGATGGAGATGGACTCCGTCAGGGCACAGGGATCCACTCAGGGCCAGGATCTCCAGGCGTTCCGACAACAGGTGATCCCCCGTTTGGTCGGCCAGGCGCAGGGTGGCTTGGCTAAGGCTGCCGACGGCGCTGAGGACAAACCCCGCTTGCAAGGGCTGCTGCCGGGCCACTCGCTCCAGTTCCTGCTTGAGATCTTGGCCGGAGAAAAGGCGCAAGGGATAAATCTTGAGGGATCCCGGCGGCATGGGCTGGAGCTCTTGGCGGCGGGAGGAGCGGATCCCAAGTCGCCAACCGGGCTTGACCACCGGGCGGGAGCGAGCGATCACCAAGCAGTCATCCGGCAGGGGGTAGCGGGCAGGGATGGTGGAGCCGGCAGCAATGGTGACATCGGATCCCACCTGCAAAGGAGCCACCAACACCGAGTTGGCGCCTGTTTTGCTGCGATCCCCAATTTCGGTGAAGTGCTTTTGCTGGCCGTCGTAGTTGGCGATGATGGTGCCCGCGCCGATGTTGACCTGGGATCCCAGCTTGGCATCTCCCAGGTAGGCCAAGTGGGCGGCATTGCTGTGGGATCCAATCTGGGTATTTTTGGTTTCCACAAAGTTGCCGATGCGGCAATGATCCCCAATCTGGCTGTGGGGGCGCACGTGGGCGTAGGGGCCTATCCAAACCTGGTTGCCGATGCGGCTGTGGCTGACCACCGAGTAGAGAATGTGACAGCCGGATCCAATCTCGCTGGACTCGATCCAACTGCCCGGCCCCAGGCGGGTTCCCGGCCCAATGCGGCACACCCCTCGCAGATGGGTTTGGGGCTCGATCACCACATCGGGGGCCAATTCCACCGTTTCCTCCAGGCTGCTGCTGTCGGGATCCACAAAGGTGACCCCGGCTTCCATCCAGGCTTCCTTGAGGCGATCCTGCAAAATCTGGTACGCCTGGGCCAGTTGGCGGCGGTCGTTGACGCCCACAATTTCTTGCGGATCGGCAACATCCAGAGCGATGGCTTTGCCCACCCGCTTGACGGCATCTGTTAGGTAGTACTCCTGCTGCGCGTTGTTGCGATTGAGATGGGGCAAAACCTGAGCCAGAGCCGGCCAGTGAAAACAATACACCCCACTGTTGATGCGGCGATTTTGCCGTTGGGCCGGGGTGCAGTCTCGCTCTTCCACCAGTTCCAACACTCGCTGTTGGGCATCGCAAAATACCCGCCCATAGCCATAGGGATCCGCCACCTGAGCCGAGAGCAAGGTTACCTCTGGGTTCATCTGGCGGTGGCGCTCCACCAGAGCTTGCAGGGTTTCTGCCCGCAGCAGGGGCACATCCCCGTTGATCACCAGCAGATCCCCCTGAAAACCGCCCAGGACGGGCAACAGCTGTTGAACGGCGTGTCCGGTGCCCAATTGCTGGGCCTGCTCCACAAATTCAACCGGGTACTCCCGCAGGGCTTGGCGCACCTGCTCCTGTTCATAACCCACAATCACCAGACAGCGGTGGGGTTTCAAGGTTAGCACCGTGCGCAGCAGCCGCTCGATCAAAGACAGGGATCCCAGCTTGTGCAGCACCTTGGGCAACTGCGACCGCATCCGGGTACCTTTGCCCGCTGCCAAGATCGCTACCGATAGTTCCCGCTCTGCCATGTTCCTTCCCCGAACCGCCCCCATCAAGTATAGGCGGCGGGATGCTGCTCAAAAATCTTCTGAGGTTGGATCCAAGTTCCTGAGCCCTGTGCGGCCAAAACTGAGCTAGCTTAATGGCACATCTAGCTGGTGCAGTCTATGGCCGAGAGCAGGGGCCCTGATATGCCCCCACAGGAACGTCGGCGGTTGGTCCGCGAGGTGGCCGGTTGGCTGGCGATGCTGGGGGTGTTCATTCCAGGGTTGCAGCGCTTCTATATGGGGCACCAACGCTGGGGCTGGGGCTACTTGGTGGCGGGGCTGATGGTGTTCGTTCCTTCCATCCCGCTGCAGATTCTCAGCTACGGGGTACGCGCCCTTTGTTTGCTGGAAGGGCTGTGGATCCTGACCATGAGCAATGCCGATTTCGATTTTCGATTCAATCGAGGGTTGATCGAGCTGGAGTGGACCAGTGTGGAAGGCCGAGAAGCTCGGGATCCCGAACAGCAGTTGGAAAGCCTGTTGAAACAGGGCTTGATCACCCGCGCTGAATATGAGGAGCGCCGCCGGCAAATCCGCAAGATTTCCTGACGCAAGCATCTGCCTGGATAGACAGCCCGATAGATGGATAATGGTTCTGGTGTTGATTTTCCCGGCAATAGCTCCTGCCCGAGCTGGGCTCCTTCCTCTCCCCTGTTATCTTGCACCGTCCTTTTGCCTTATGTTGCCAAGCCTTCCTCTCGCAGCTATCCCCCTGTTCTCTATTGCGGCAGCCATGCTCTTGGTCTATCTGCCCATGGGGGTGGTGGGCTATGCCCGTGCCCGCGTTGGCTACGACCTGCATGCTCCTCGGGCTATGTTTGATAGGCTACCTCCCTACGGGCAACGGGCCACCTGGGCCCACGCCAACGGGTTTGAGACCTTTGGGATGTTTGCGGCAGCAGCGTTGATCGCCTACATCACCGGCCCTCACTCGGATCCCTGGTATTTTGGCCTCAGCGGAGATGAAGGGGTAGCTGTGCTGTGTGGGGTGTTTCTGCTGGCGCGGCTGCTCTACAACTTTTTCTACATTGCCGATATTCCCATTGGGCGATCCCTCTCCTTCTTGGCGGGATCCCTAGCTACTTTGGGCCTGTTGCTGATTAGCCTGCTGCCTTTTCTCGGCACGGGCCTGGCCTAATCTGGCGAGAGAAACTCCCCCGTCATTTGTTGAGCCTGCCGGTACCCTGGCCCAACCTGCGATACTGGAAAAGGACTTCGTCCTGCTGTCGCCAACGGCGTCCTCTGGGTGCCTCTCTTTTGTCCCACGGCCCACTACGCAACGGTCAGCCATGTACACTCTGGAACTGCTCCTGAAAGGGAACCCTGCCCCCATCGTTGTCCACCAAAAAGAGGAAGAAGCGGCCAACCGGGCCTACCAAAGCATCGTCAATGCTCTGCAGAGTGGATCCCCTCAGAGTTTGGAGCTGACCTGCGACCGCACCGGCAAAAAGGTGTTTCTGCTCACCGGTGAGCTATGTGGCGTGCAAATGACTTCTAAGTCGGGCGGCGCCAGCCCCATGGGAGCCCGTCCCGGTTTTTTGGCCCAGTTGCAAAGCTGAGGACAGCCCTTTTCTCTCTGCCGCTAAGGGATCCCCATGTCTGAGGTGGCCATTCGGGTGGAGAGCCTGACCTTTGCTTGGCCGGAACGTCCGCCGGTTTTGCAGGCGTGCAGTTTTGTCATTCCCAAGGGCCAGTTGTGGATGCTGTTGGGGCCCAATGGCAGCGGCAAGTCCACTTTGTTGCAACTGTTGTCCGGATCCCTGACCCATCCTCGGCCCCTTTCGGGCCACCTGGAGATTCGCGGTCGGCTGGGCTATGTGTTTCAAAACCCGGATCACCAACTGTTCATGCCCACGGTGGGAGCCGATGTGGCCTTTGGCTTGGGGGCAGAGGCTCTGACCTTGGCGGAAATTCACCGGCGGGTGGAAACGGCCTTGGAGCAGGTGGGATTGAAGCACCTGATCCGTCGGCCCATTCACGGCCTCAGCGGCGGACAGAAGCAACGGGTGGCGGTGGCAGGGGCTTTGGCCCGGCGCAGTGAGGTGCTGCTTTTGGACGAGCCGACAGCTCTGTTGGATCCCGACAGCCAGGCGGATTTGCTGCGGTGCATCCGGCAACTGGTGGATCAAGAAGGCATCACCGCCCTCTGGGTAACCCATCGGCTGGCGGAACTGGAATGGGCAGATGGGGCGATTTTGCTCTCGGAAGGTCAAGTGCGTCAACAGGGATCCCCAGAGCAGGTGCGGCAACGGATTGAACAACTGTTTGGGGCCTGAGGGATCCCTGCGCATCCTGATCCCAAAGAGATCGCGAAAGCGTAGCTGCACCCCCCGGGTGTCCCTGTTTAGAATAGGTAATGTATCCGGTTGATCAATTCGGTTGGCACAAGGTCATTATCCTGGACTCATTCCTCATCTGGATCGGCTGGTTTTTACCTGTTGATCCTCGGTTACACCGAATCCCTACAGGTTCTGCGTCAACCGGTTACATCAGCGGGCCACCGGCCCCATCTAGTCTAAAGGAGCTTGAGAACATGGGACTGTCTGAAGTGATCGCCAAAGAGCTGGAAAATGCTCGCAACGTCTGCTCTGAGTACGGCGAAGGGGATCCCCACTGCCGTGCGGCCTGGGATGCGGTTGAAGAAGTGCTGGCAGCTCGCAGCCACCAGCCGAGGACTCCCAGCAGCCTAGAGCAGCACTGCGCTGAAAACCCAGATGCTGTTGAATGCCGGGTCTACGATACCTGATTCTCGGGAACCCCACAGAGTGGATGCTCTCTGTCGATTCCGTAGCGATCGACAGGGTTTCCTACTGGGGATCTCCGACAAAATCCAGCGGCCTGCCGGATCCCTGCCGGTAGGCTTTGCTTTCTTGGACTGGAAGGCTTGACTGGGTGCGGTTTCAGGCGCGACGTACAGAGCGCTTTCTTTTTAGGGTCATTTTGATTCAAACCAGGACACTGCACCCGCACTTAAAACGTTAGATGCACAGGGCCAGAAGGCTTTTCCCAGTACCTCGGTCGCCTTGTCCCAACCTGAAACGACTATGAAATTGTGACCTGCATCATTGCCATCCATCAAAACCAGGACAGGGATTCATCAAACTTATGGCTTATGGGATCCCCAGTGCCGGTGGAGAGCGTTTTTCACGAAGAAAGCCTCTGAGCAGAATCAGCCCGCAGCCATTGCCTCACCCACAAGGCGAAAGCTATTCCCAGCAGCACCAGTTGGGGGAGCAGCGTCTGCCAAGTGGGATATATGCCCAGCCAGCGCAGCTTTGGGATCCCGACCAGGGGGGTGATGGGCAGCCAGTCCGCCACCTGCAGAGCGTGCAGGCCACTGCCCAAAAACTTAAAGCCCAAATAGAAAACCAGCAGACTCAGGCCCCGGAAAAAAACTCCCAGCGGCAATTTCAGCCCCACCTGCAGCAGCAAGATCGCCAGTGCCACCAACACCAGGGATCCCAGGCCGATCCCCAGCCAAAAATCTTTTGCCGAGAGGGAAGGGGCCAACCCCACATAAAACAGCACCGTTTCCGCCCCCTCGCGAAACACCGCCACAAAGGCCAGAAAAGCCAAGGAAAAAACCTGACCCGTGGCCAGTGCCGCCTGCGCCTGTTCCCGCACAAAGGTTTGCCAAGAAGCCACTGCAGCCCGGCGGTGCAACCAAAGGCTGACCGAGAACAACAAACCTGCTGCCACCAGCCCGGTGATCCCTTCCAGCACCTCTTGTCGCGTGTGGGTGAGCATCTGCTGGAAAAACAGCTTCACCAGCAGACCGAGCATCACCGCTGCCAGCAAGCCCGCGGATCCCCCTATCCACACCCGGCGCTTCTGAGCCGATTGCCCGCTCTTGCTCATAAGGGCCAGCAGTGCCACCAGCACCAAGAGAGCTTCCAGGCCCTCCCGCAGCAGAATCGAAGCAGCATCCAGGAACGTGTAGTCCGACATAGGCTCACCCAGACAGGCGGCTCAGTTTTAGCTGGAGCCAAGAGGATTTCTAAGTGGTGGCTGGGATGAACTTGAGGGCAGCAGAATTGATGCAGTAGCGCAAACCCGTGGGTGGGGGGCCATCCCGAAACACATGCCCCAGATGCCCACCGCAGTTAGAGCAGTGGACTTCCGTGCGGGGCACAAACAATTTCCAGTCCGTCTTGGTGCCGATCACATGGGGAGCAATCGGCTCCCAAAAGCTGGGCCAACCGGTGCCACTGTCGTACTTGGCCGCCGAGGAAAACAGCTCCTGCCCACAGCCGGCACAGACATAGATACCTGGGGCCTTGTTGTCGTAGTAAGCGTTGCGGAAGGGGGGCTCAGTGCCCTCTTGGCGCAGCACATAGTATTGCTCTTCGGTGAGCAGTTGCCGCCACTCGGCGTCGGTTTTGGTGAAGGGATAAGTCTGTTGGGCCATTGCTCTTTGCTCTCCTGCTAAGCTGAGGGGTGCTGTAATCAACCCGGCCACCGCCAAGGTCAACAGCTCGCGTCGTCGCATCGTGAGGTTCATCTGTTGTCGCTGTGTAAGTGGCGGGGAGGCCATCCCTACTAGGGGGATCCATCCGCCTTTGTCCGCCACCTGTGGGTTGAGACCTGCAAGCAGGTTACCCGTATCTTAACCCTTCTTTACGCTCCCTTCTGCAAAACAGGGAGATAGCCAGTATTCTATGGGTTCCATTGGCAGCTTCTATCCCCAGCTTCAGGCGCCATCCCGTTACAATGAGCGCAGGTGGGCTGCTTGTCCAACCCTAGACGAGTAATGGAGTTTTTCCTATGCTGCTGGTCGGCTCAGGTGCAAAGTTTGTGCAGCAACTGGAGCAATCTGGGGCTTTGGCCATCTTTGTAACCCCAGAGGGGGGATCCGAAGGGCACTACCTGCGGCGGCTGCGCGGAGCTGGGTATGAGGTGGTCACCCTCTCCAGTAAGGGAATCGGGGATCTGGCCAGCTATTTGACGCGCATTCATGGGGTACGGCCTGCCACGCTGGGCAAATCGGAGCGGCGCACCTATTTTTTCCCGGCGTTGATCGAGCAGTATCGGGCCACCTTGCCCCCAAAAGCTAAGGGGTTGGTGTTCTGGTTTTACGAAGGGCATGTGTTCAGCCAACAGGAACTCTCCTACCTGGTGAAGCTGAGTCGGGAAGACAAGGGAGTGAAGTTTGTGGTGGAACTGGGCCGAGAACGGTCAATTCGTTGGCAACCTCTGCAGAGCGCCTGAACCTCTCTTCAGGATCCTCGAAATTTCTTTGCTACCATCTCAAATAGATGGCCTGCGGCTCAGATTCCCATCCTGCTAGCGGCTTCTTGTGCCTGTGACCTTGCCAACCGCCTCGCTGCAACAGGGTACCTGGTTTAAGTTGATCTGCGGTGCAAGTTTCCACCACTTGCCCTCGGTTCGGGAGCTGGCTTTCCTTTACACGCTGGCCGGGGCAGATTGCATTGATGTTGCTGCCGATCCGGCCATAGTGCGGGCCGCTCAACAAGGGATCCAACGGGCACAAGCCGAAGATCCCCAGGCGGGATCCCCTTGGTTGATGGTCAGCGTCAATGACGGCGAAGACGTCCATTTCCGCAAGGCGGTGCTGACGGCTCCCGTCTGTCCTGCCGACTGTCCTCAGCCTTGTTTGGCAGTCTGTCCTCCCCATGCCTTGACACAGGCAGCCCTTCCTGCTCAAGTCCACATCCAGACAGAGCTGTGCTACGGCTGTGGGCGCTGCGAGCCGGTTTGCCCCCACCGGCGCATTGCTACCTTCGGCTACCAAGTGGCTCTGTCAGAAGTCTTGCCGCCTTTGGTCGAGCTGGGCATTCAAGCGGTGGAGATTCACACCTGCATCGGTCGCCAGAGGCCATTCGAGGAATTGTGGGGATCCCTGAAGCCCTGGCTACCTCAGCTCCAGGCCATCTCGATTAGCTTTAACGATGGTCCGGGCCTAGAGGCTTATTTGAGGGATCTGCTGGCCCTCATGGATCCCTTGCCGGAGGTGTTGATCTGGCAGGTGGATGGCCGGCCTATGAGTGGGGATATTGGAGCTGGCACCGGCAAAGCTGCCCTAAAGTTGGCCGAGAAGGTACTGAATATGGGTCTGCCAGGCTATGTGCAATTGGCAGGAGGAACCAATGCCCAAACGCTGCCGCTGTTGGATCCCCGGTGGCCGGTGGCGGGGGTAGCCTTCGGCAGCTACGCGCGACAGTTGGTGTCAGCCTATCTGGAAGGGCCAGCCCACAGCTCATCGGAGTCAGGATGGAATCCCGGATTGGCGGCAGGGATCCCGTTGGCCAAGCAGTTGGTGCAGCAAGTAAAGCGGCGATCCGTTGCTTTTAGGCAAACCTGTTTTTCCTGCGTTTAACGACGTTGCTCAGCCATGAGTTTCCCCGTACAGCCCTCAACCCCAAGTCCGTCGATGGATCCGGAAAGTGCTCCGCACCGCTTACGTGAACGTACCGGCTTTCCCGGCCAGGTTCAATACAGCGACGACCTGAGTAAGCTTTTGGATATCCTGCCTGCTCCGATTCGTGAGCGCCTAGAACAGCATCCCCACTTGGATCGGTTGGTGGAGGTGGTGCTGGATTTGGGTCGCCGCCCCGAAGCCCGCTTCCCCGGCTTTGCCGATTACCTTTCAGAAGACGTGATCACCCGGGCCGACTTGGATCAGGTGATCAGCCGGGTTGGAGAGTTCAGCAGTGACAACCGCGCAGGCATTGCCTCTACCCTGCACCGGATCAGTGCCATCCGAAACCGCCAAGGCACGATCATCGGCCTTACCTGTCGGGTGGGTCGCTGCGTTATCGGCGTGATCAGCATGATCCGCGACCTGGTGGAACAGGGGCGCTCCATGCTGTTGCTGGGCCGACCGGGGGTGGGTAAAACCACGGCCTTGCGGGAGATTGCCCGTGTGCTGGCCGATGAGCTGGGCAAACGAGTGGTCATTATCGACACTTCCAACGAGATTGCCGGCGATGGCGATGTGCCCCATCCGGGTATTGGTCGGGCCAGACGGATGCAGGTGGCCAGCCCAGAGCTGCAGCACAAGGTGATGATTGAGGCGGTGGAGAACCACATGCCCGAAGTGGTGGTCATCGACGAGATCGGCACTGAACTGGAAGCTTTGGCCTCTCGTACCATTGCCGAGCGGGGGGTACAACTGGTGGCCACTGCCCATGGCAACCGCATCGACAACCTGATCAAAAATCCCACCCTCTCAGACTTGGTGGGCGGGATCCAATCGGTCACCCTGGGAGATGAAGAGGCGCGGCGACGGGGCTCTCAGAAGAGTGTGTTGGAGCGCAAAGCCCCCCCCACGTTTGAGATTGCCATAGAGATGCTGGAGCGATCCCGCTGGGTCATCCATGAAGATGTGGCCGCCACTGTGGATCGCCTCTTGCGCAACCGCGAGCCCCTGACCCAAACCCGCAGTCTAGACGAACGCGGCCAGGTGGTGATAGTCACGAATGAGCGCCCGGCCCTATCTGGCCCCCAATGGCCCCCCGCCGGCAGCACAATGTCCGCAGCACGGGAGCGGGGAGGATGGCGACGTTCTGGACGGATGGAAGCTCTGCCTTCAGAGCCGCTTGAAAGTCGCTCGCAGCAGCAAGGAGAATCGGGTTTGCTCCTGGAGAGGCGAGAGGACTCCGTCCCGCTAACGCCGGCGGGATCCCGTCCTGCCCCTCAGGTGGTGGCCGAATCCAGAGTAGAATCCGGCTCTGACGAAGAAGAAGATTTGGACTGGGAGGGATCCGCCCTAGCCCCGACAGGACGGCAGCAGAATCCGGATGGGCCGCTGATGATCTACCCCTACGGAGTGAGCCGCTTCTACCTGGAGCAGGTGATCCAAACCCTGAAACTGCCGGCGGATGTCACCAAAGACCTGGATGGGGCGGACATTGTCTTGGCCTTGCGATCCCAGGTGCGTAGCCGTTCCAAGATCCAGCAGATGGCCCACTCCCGCCAGATCCCGATTCACACCGTCAAGGCCAATACTCTGATTGCCCTGGCTCGCGCCCTGCGCCATATTCTCAACATTGAAAGCGAAGAGGGATCCGATTCCGACCTGGAGCTGTTCATTCGCGCCAGCTCAGGCGATGAAACCGAAGCTCTGGAAGAAGCCCGCCTGGCGGTGGAGCAAATTGTCATTCCCAAGTCTCAGCCGGTGGAACTTTTGCCCCGTTCGCCTCTGATCCGCAAGCTCCAACACCAGTTGGTGGAACATTACCACCTGCGGGCCCAAAGCTTTGGCGAAGAGCCCAACCGCCGCTTGCGCATCTATCCCAACTAGCCCCACACGATAGCGCAGCCAATAGTCCAGCTCTAGAGAACCTCTATCCATTGAGCCGTCGTGGCCAGAGAGGGAGGACTCCGTCCCGCTTCTGTGAACGGGATCCTGGGCTAAGATTTGGCTACGCCAAGTGCGGTTCCCGCTGTTGCGACAGCGTTGCAGTTGTCGGCCCAGTGTCGTAGGTACAGCAGCAGGGTGCCCTGGGCATAGCACCATTTATTGCTATAGGGATAGCTAATGACTGCTACAGAAGTACGCTGGACCACTCGGGATATCGAGGCTCTTCCAGAGAATGAATGGATCCGCTACGAGATCATCGACGGAGAACTGCTGGTGACTCGCTCTCCTCATCACAAACATCAGCACATTATCGGGTGTTTGTTCTCCGCACTGCATCGGTGGTCGCTAGAAACAGGATTGGGAGAACCCTCAATCATGCCAGGGATCCTCTTTTCCGAATTTGACAATGTGTCTCCCGATGTTGTTTGGGTTAGTTATGAGCGGCTATCACAGATTCAAGATGAAGCAGGACATTTTCGGGGTGCCCCTGAGCTGGTGGTTGAAGTCCTATCACCTGGAAAAGTTCATGAGGATCGAGACCGCTTGGCAAAACGGAAACTCTACTCTGTGTATGGGGTGCAAGAGTACTGGATCGTCGATCGGCTGGCTCAGAGAGTAGAGGTGTATCGCAGACAACAGGCCCAGTTGGTCTTGGTAGAAACGCTGTTGGCTCAGGATGCGTTGTCTTCTCCCCTGTTGCCCGGCTTTGTCTGCACGGTTGCTGAGCTGTTTACCTCCCGACCCTAGGCTCCAGGCGTACAACAGCCGAAAGGGATCCCATCCCATCGGCCAAATCAATGAAGCAACCAAGATGCCTGCTGCTGCGTACTCTAGCCGGAAAAAGTGCGGCTTGGCCCTGGCCGAAACTGTTCCGGTGTAACAAAATGTTAAGGGCAGCATTTGTACGGGGATCCCTTCTGAAGGGGCCGGTCTTTTGCTGGCTCATGACCTACATTTCGCACACCTCCAAGGACACATAGCCATGTACAACAATCGTCGTGGTTTTCTTCGCTGGCTGGCTCTCGGTTTTGGCTCGTTGGTGGGTTGGTTACCTGGGTTTACCCGGCGCCGTTTTGCCCTGGCCCAGGGAACTGCTTCTGGCTTTAAGGCTTCTGAGCCGGAGTTTGTGAAAGTTGCCACTCTGGCCGATCTCAAAGATGGCCCCTTCAAGGTGGAAAACGCCTTTGGGAAAAACACCGCCACCCTCTGGCTGGTCGGGGATCCGCAAAAAGAAGATTCTCTGCTGGCTTTGGATGCCGCCTGTCCCCATGCGGGGTGTGATGTGAACTGGCGGGGGGAGAACTTTGTCTGCCCCTGTCATGGCTCGGCTTTTGCTGCCGATGGCAGCCGTACCCGTGGCCCGGCCAAGGCAGACCTGGCCATCTACAAGGTCAAGGTGGAGAAGGGAGAAATTTTTGTAGCCAAAGCCTCATAAAGTTCTGGGCAGGCTGTGGGCTTTGAGGCCAGGCAAAAGGAGTCGGGTATCCCGATTGAGAAGACAATGGGCTGAGCTACCGAGGCTCTCCCTATGGCTCGTCCCTACCGCTATCTGTTCCTCTCCACCCCTGTTGGACCTCTGGGATCCGGGGCCGGTGGTGGTGTGGAGCTCAATCTTGCCAACCTGACGCGTGTCTTACTCCAGATGGGATCCCAAGTGCGGGTGTTGGCCCCTGTGGGATCCCGAATGGCGGAGTTGCCGGAGGAGGTGATCGAGCCGGTGGCGGGCCTTCCCCCGGCCTATGCGCAAACCCAGCGCCGCGATCAGCCGGTTCTGATCCACACCCCCTCTCTGCTGGCCAACCTGTGGCAGCGGGCTGCCCACCTGCAAGATCAGTTCGATCTAATCGTGAACTGGAGCTACGATTGGCTCTCGTTTTATTTGACGGATTTTTTCCGCACCCCGGTGGCCCACATCGTTAGCATGGGATCCCTCAGCGATGCCGTCGATCAGGCTCTAGAGCACATTGCCCATCGCTACCCTGGTCGGCTGGCGGTGCATTCGCGGGCGCAAGCCCAGACCTTTGCCTTTGCCCGAGCCGAGATGGCGGCAGGTCGGGATCCCTTTGTCTATCTGCCCTGCGGGGTGGATCTGCGCCTCTACGACTTTGTGCCCCAGGGGAATGGATCCCTGTGTTGGATTGGCCGCATTGCCTCCGAAAAGGGCCTGGAAGACTGTGCTGCCCTAGCCGAGAAGACGGGAAGGCCGGTGGTGATCCTAGGCCACCTGCAAGAGCCAGGCTACTGGCAGCAGATCCAAGAGCAGTACCCGCATGCCCAATTGGATTACCGAGGGTTTTTGCCCACCCCGCAAATGCAGCGGATCTTGGGGCAATGCTCAGCCTTGATCATGACCCCCAAGTGGGTGGAGGCCTTTGGCTTGGTGGCGGTGGAAGCTTTGGCCTGTGGCGTGCCGGTGATTACCTACCGCCGGGGTGGGCCCGCGGAAATTGTCAGCGATGGAGAAACCGGCTGGATCGTCGAGCCGGACAACGTGGCAGCTTTGGCAGAGGCTGTAGAGCGCCTAGATCACATCGACAGGAGCCGCTGTCGGCAACGGGCAGAAGAGCACTATTCCCTGGGCGCGATGGCAGAGCAGTTTCTGGCCTGGAGCAGGCAGATTGGCCGGGATCCCACCTGGGCAGCCCGCGAGGGAGGAGACAGGCAGTGGTACTATTAACTTACTTAATTCTGGCGAACTGTGTCAGACACGCAGCCCAACAACGGGAACGTTTTGACTTACGACGGGGAAACCATCATGACGACTGGGAAAGGATCTGTTGCGCTGGTGCGATCAGAGGTTCGTCGGCGGTCACAGGTTCTGGGAACGCAGGTGATCAGCCAGGGCAACGCAGCCCGGCTTGGGGTAGTCAGCGAAGTTTGGGCGGATCTGGAAGCCAAGCAGGTCTTGGTGCTGGGGGTGTTGGAGAAAGCCTTTGCCGGATCCCCCCGTTTGATGGAGCTGCGGCAAGTAACAGCGTTGGGTCAGGATGCAGTTCTTGTCCCCAGCGAAGAAGTTTTCGATAACTTGGATTTGGAGGGCCTGAGTCGCGTGGTTGGCAGCGAGGTGGTAACCGAAGAAGGGATCCGCCTTGGCAAAGTTAAGGATTTTGAGTTCAACTCCGTCTCCGGCATCATCACGGGCTTGGTGCTCTCCAACCTTGGCCTCACCTTTTTACCTGGCTTCATCCTCAGCACCTATCTGCTCTCCACCGATGAGATTGTCTCTGTGGGCGGGGATCGCCTCATTGTTGCCGATGGCGCTGAGACCCGCCTAACCCAACTGGCCAAGGGGATTTTGGAAACCCTGGGAATCGGCAAGCCCCCTTGGGAAGCCGGAGTTAGCCCTGCTCCTGCCCTGCCCAGTGCTGTCGAGAGTTCCGCCGTCGAGGAAGATTACGAAGAAGAATACGACGAGGAATACGAAGCCGAAGAAGAAGACGTTTACGCAGAAGAAGAGCCTGAACCTGAGCCGCAGCCTGTGCGTCCTCGTCCACCTGAGCCCGCACCCGCCCCCGAACAACCGGCTTGGGAACAGGAGTATGCCAAAGAAGAGGCCCCTCCTTCTGAGCCTGCCCCTCCTCCTTCCAGCTCCACTCCTGTGGATGGTGATCCCTGGGA
>NZ_JANSIB010000080.1:0-14275 GCF_047461895.1 Synechococcus sp. R55.8
AGGCACAGGAGTCCGGCTCCTCTACTCTAGCCTGTCCCTGCAACCCAATCCCCTTCAAGAACTCCGTCCGAGTGGCGCGAACGGCCTCGTCGCCACAGGGTTGCGGTTCCCCTGCCCATGGCAACAACTCCGCCAGAGACAGGGCGGGTGACGGTAAGCAACAATGCTCTCTTAAATCCCTTAAATTCCCTTAAATCAAGTTGCCCAAGGGCTTTTCCACCCCGCACTCAAGTACAGGGCTACCAAGCTATTCCCTGGTGTAGTTTTGTAGAGTGTGTTATGGAGTGCGCCATCGGGACGGAGTCCCTGACAGTTGGACAAAGTCTGCAGGATCAGGAGCGCTCGATCTGAATCTTCTCGATTTCAATCCATTGAATCCATCTGAACCTATGTCTGTTTCCCCACAACTGGCTCAACTGGCCACCTGGATGGCAGGGCACTTCAACAACCTACAACAGGCGATTGCAGAGCCCGTCTGGTTTGCCAACATTCATGTGTACCAATGCCCCTTGCCTTGGTCGGTGTTGCAGGGGGTGGGGTTTTACGTGGAGCAACTGTACGACATTTATCCTGAGCAGCCTTACCGACAGCGGGTGATCCACCTCTTCGATACTCCAGATGGGATCCGGATTCAAAACTATGCTCTGACAGCTCCTGACTCCTACAGGTGCGCCGGTCGGGAGTTGTTGCTAGGCAACGCTTACGCGAAGGGGAAATTGGCCGGTCTGACAGCAGCGGAGTTGGAACTCTTGCCCGGCTGTGTCACCCAGGTGGAATGGACGGGATCCTGCTATCGGGGCCGCAGCCTGCCCGGCAAAGGCTGTATTGTTGAACGCAAAGGCAGAACCACCTATTTGTACAGCGAGTTTGAGATCGGAGCCGACTACTTTCACAGCTTGGATCAAGGTCGGGATCCGGAGACCGATCAAGTGATCTGGGGATCCCTATCCGGGCCTTTTCGGTTTGTCAAAAAGCAAGATTTTTCCCAGTACCTACCGCAGTGGGCTGAAGTGCTGAACCATGAGGCTGTTGGAGCAACTGGTTGAGCAGCTGCGGGCGCTGGGGATCCCGTTCGCGTCGTCAGGACGGCGTTCCCGGCGAGAGTTGGTCTGGCTAACCCTGCGGTTGGCCTGGGAAAACGCGATGCGCTACCGGCTGTAAGGACTCCGTCCCGCTTACGCGATTGGCCTGGCCTCTGAAATGGCCTATAGCTCGATGTTGGCGCTGTTCCCCTTCATCCTCACGCTCCTGACCGGGGTTGGGCTGTTTGTCGGCTCCTCTGAGCAAGCCTTCGAGCGCTTGATGGAGCAGTTGAGCCAAATTGCTCCCCAAGAGGCCCTGACGCTTTTGGATCGGTATGTGCGCGAGCTCCGCTTCGGGCAAAAAAGTGCTCCGCACCGCTGACGCGAACGGGGGTTGTTGTCGCTCGGCTTCTTGGGCACCCTGTGGGCTGCTTCTGGAGCCATGGGGGCGGTGATGACAGCTTTGGATCTCAGCCATGAGATCCCTCAAGATAGGCGCCGTCCCTTCTGGAGACGCAAGCTGATCTCGCTGGTTTGGATGCTCGCCACCCTGGGGTTGACCGGACTGGCCAGCTTGATCTTTTTGTTCAGTGCCAGCTTTTTGCGCTTCTTGTACAGGAAAGCGGGATTCTTAGCGCAGGAAGTTGGCGGGCCGACTCAGTTGGATCCCTTGCGAGAGCTGGGGTTGAACTTGTGGGGGATCCTCACTTGGCCAATTTCCTTGGGGCTGGTCGTCTTCTCCTGCTGGGTGCTGTATCGATTTGGCCCCAGCCTGCGCCGACCCCAAATCCCGATTTGGCCGGGGGCCATCGTGGCCAGCCTACTGTGGGTTGGGGTGTCGTGGGGGTTGCGGATTTACGTGGAGCACTTTGGGCAGTTCAACCAAGTCTACAGGGCGGTGGGGGCGGTTATTGTGCTGCTGCTCTGGGTTTGGCTCACTTCCTTGGCGCTGCTGTTTGGGGATCAAATCAACATCGCCCTCTACCAGGCGCGAAAATGGATTGCAGAACGGGATCCCTAGCCCCACCCCAAATCCGAGTTATGGATGCAGACGGAAATTCTTTCGCCCACTCCTGAGCACATTGCCGTAGCGGCTGCGGCCTTGCTGCAGGGCCAGTTGGTGGCCATCCCCACGGAGACGGTTTACGGCCTGGCGGGCAATGGCTTGGATGAGCAGGCAGTGGCAAACATTTTTGCCGCCAAGGAGCGCCCCCGCTTCGATCCCCTGATCCTGCATCTGCCGGCTGGGGTGACCCTAGAGCAGCTGCAGGGGTGGCTGGTGGATGTGTCGGCTTTTACTCCCACCGCACGTGCTCTGCTGGGATCCCTGATCGACACCTTCTGGCCGGGGCCCCTAACCTTGGTGCTGCCCAAGTGTCCCACCGTGCCGGATCTGGTGAGCAGCGGGTTGCCTACTGTTGCCCTGCGGGTGCCTGCTCACCCGGTGGCTCAAGCTTTGTTGCAGGCGGTGCAAACCCCTCTGGCTGCCCCCAGTGCCAATCGCTTTGGCCGCATCAGCCCCACCTCAGCCCAGGCCGTCTATGCAGAGTTGGGAGGGCGGATCCCTTACATCTTGGATGGGGGAGAGTGTGCTGTGGGCCTGGAGTCCACCGTGCTAAAGCTCAGCCCCGAAGGGATCCCAACGCTGCTGCGCCCAGGAGGGATCCCACTGGAAGCCCTGGAGGCCCACCTGGGGTTGCCCATCCGGTTGCCCCCAGAACAGGCCCCCAAGGATGGCACAACGGGCCCGCCAGAAGCGCCGGGACGACTGAGCAGCCACTATGCCCCCAGTAAGCCCCTCCGGCTTTTGCCCACCCCTTTTGCCCAGCTTCAGCCCGGCGATTGGCAACAGGTGCAGCACCTGACAACCGGTCATTCCCACCTGGGCATCCTCAGCTTTGCCACGGATCCGCAGGCTCTGCTGAACACCCTCTCCCGCCATTGGCCGGGGATCACTTTCAGTTTGGAGTGTTTGGGTTCGGATCCCAAGGCAGCCGCCCGCGCCCTCTTTGCCAGCCTGCGCCGCCTGGATGAGGGAGATGCTACGCTCCTGCTGGCAGAGCCCCCACCCATCTCGACGGGGTTGGGCTATGCGATGATGGATCGGCTACGCCGGGCCAGCAGCCTTTCGCGTTAGCGTCGCTTAGCGATATGGAACTCTCCCCCCTCGTTGCCATCGTAATGGGCAGCGATTCCGATCTGCCCACCCTTGCACCTGCCGCCCAGGTGTGTGAGGAGTTTGGGATCCCTTACCAGATGCAGATCCTCAGCGCCCACCGCACCCCCGAGGCCATGGTAGAGTTTGCCCGCCGCGCCCATACCCAAGGGATCCGCGTCATCATTGCCGGGGCAGGGGGAGCAGCCCATTTGCCGGGGATGGTGGCCTCTCTCACCCCCCTGCCGGTGATCGGGGTGCCGGTGCTCAGCCCATCCCTGCAGGGGATCGACTCCTTATACTCGATTGTGCAAATGCCCAAAGGGATCCCGGTGGCCACGGTGGCCATTGGCAACGGCTACAACGCGGGTCTGTTGGCGGTGCAGATCCTAGCCAGTGGAGATCCCGATCTGCTCCGGCGGGTGATCGCCTATCGGGAAAGCCTAAAACAGGCGGTGCAGGAGAAAAACGACCAGTTGCAAACCCAAGGGTGGAAAGCCTATCTCGACTCCACCGGCAAAGCATAAGAGCATAATTTAGAGAACGTTGACCTATCTTGCCGCCTTGCAAAGGGCCAGATAGGGCCGAGTTTTGGGAGTTGCCATCGGTGAAACATCAATCGGGTCGCCCTTCTTCCGGCCAGGGATCCTGGCCAGAATATCTGCAGCGGGTGGGGCGTGGGGCAGTGGAGACGGGATCCCAAGTTGCTCTGTGGATCCTATCGGGGCCGCAGTGGCGGGTTTTGGCTCTGTCGGCCTTGGCGTTGGCAGGGCTGGCCTTCTGGAATGGGCGGCTGGCGCTCTCTCTGGGGGTGGGCACCTTGGTGATGTTGGGGCTACAGGGGGTGCGCAGCCCTGAGTTCAACCGCCGCTGGCAGGAGTGGCAAGCTTGGTTTCGGCAGGCGGATCGCTGGCTTTTGCTGGCAATTGGTTCGGGAGCAGCCGCCACCTTGGGCACCTACACCCTCATCTCCATCTGGGCAGAATCCACCCAACGCTGGCTGGCCACCGGTGCCATTCTACAGGGATTGGCCACTCTAGCCTTGTTGTCGCTGCTGTTTGGGGAGTGGCTCAGGGGCCGACAAGAGCGGCAACGGTCTCAATTGGAGCGCGACCTCAGCGACATTGCTTCTCCCGATCCCTTCCGACGGCTGGCGGGCGTTCGCCGCTTGCAGAGCTTAATGTCCCACCTGGATCCCGAGCAAACCCGGCTGGCGGTGGATTATCTGCGGTTGGCCCTCGACCAAGAGACGGTAGCGGTTGTGCGGGAAGCCCTGCTGGAGGCCCTACAGGGATGGGGGATCCTGCGCCGCCTCAACGATTTGACCAATCTCAAACACCCCAGCAGGGATCCCTCTTCAAACTAAGATAACGGCTGTCTTGGTCCTCAAGGGTTTGACCGGGATGATAAATTCAGTCCCTTGGGCAATCCGCCAAATAGATTGCTCACCTCAGGTTTAGCTAAACCGCCGAGAAGCCCCGCGCTGTATGCGTAGCAACCCTGCGGGAAGCTAGCTACAGGGTCGGGAGTATGTTACGCGGCATACCCCCTTTCCATCTAGGCTCAGGCTTGTCCCTCTGCCGCCAGCCCTATTGCAAAAAGCTTGCTTGGAGCTGGCCTGCAAGGAAGGCTAGAATCTTTTACTATGGGTAATCCTCTCCAGCCGCTCCCTTAGCCGCACTGTGCCAGCATGTATACCATTTCCGACTTTGACCGCCTGATCCAGTTTCTCCCAGTGGAGATCCGCCCTGAAGTGCAGATCGAGATCGGCACCCCTGACCAGTCTCGGGTTGTGCAGCCGTTGTGGCGCTTCCCCTGGCAAAAGTACTCTCGCTTTGCCATTGACCTCAGCCGTTGGCAGAAGCTGAGCCCTGACCAGCAGAAGATCTACTTCTTGCGAGAAGCGGTGATGGCCACAGAGCTGGCTTTGGGGGATAACTGGTCGGCGTTGTTGCTGTATCCCGCCTTGATCGGGGCCGGCAGCATGGGCATTTTGGTAGAGCTGCAGATGGGAGATAACCTCGGCGTTGGCTTAGCAGCAGGCTTGGCGGCGTCAGCGGTGTTTCTGTTGCGCAAAGCGGAGAAGGGCCAGAAGGCCCAGGTAGCAGCCGACGAGTTTGCCGTGCGCTATGCCTCCCAGAATGGCTACACCTCCGAGCAAGCTGCTGCTATCTTGCTGAGCGCGCTGCAGCAGGTGGCCATCCTCGAAGATCGCGTCAAGAACGACTACGACACCACCATGCGCCGCCGCAACCTGGAGTTCTTGGCGCAGCGGGGTTTGGGATCCGGCACCTTGACCATCAATCCTAAGTACCGCAACAAAGGCCAGAGCTCCAACCCCGGCCCCAATCCTTACCAAAACCCCTTCCAGCGCTGAGTCTTCAAGGCATGCGCAGCTCCCCTTCTACCTCGAGGCGGGTGTAGGGGCCGACGCGAAGGAAGCGCTCCCCCAGCATCTCGGCGGCGGCAGGCTGGATCCAGCCCATGCGCTGCAGCAGGTGCAAAGCCAAAGCATATTTGGCCCGTGCAGCTCCATCCTGAACCTTGATGGCCAGGCCCATGCCTTCCCCTACCCGGCCAATGCATTGGATCCCTTCAGCACCCGATTTGCTCACCAGATCCCCTTGAGTGGCCCGCATCAATTCCGTGTCGAAACACCCCTGTCCGGCCACCATCTCCGGGTGATGGGTCATGGCCCGTGCTACCGATTCCAAGTCGGGCCGCTCGCCGGCGGTCAGTTGGGCGAATAGAGAAGCCAGGTGGTTCAGTTGCAATTGGTAGGTGGGCACCCCACAGTCATCCCGCGCAAACAAAAACTCCTCCGAGGGCATTTGCAGCAAATCCGCTAACTTGGCCCGCACCAGCGCTTGCACCGGATGCTGCCGCTGGGCATAGTCCGACAAGGTCCAGTTTTGGGCGCGGCTGGCCATAAGCATGCCGGCATGTTTGCCGGAGCAGTTGTGGCAAAGGGGGCTGGGCTTGCCGGGTGGGGTGGGGCAGACCAGCAAATCGGGAGATAGATCGGCCCGCCACAGTATGCTGAACACCTGCCGCGCATGAGCCGTGGTGCCCTGATGGGATCCGCACATGATGGCAATATCTTTCTCAGTGAGGCGGTAGCGCTCGCGGATGCCGGTGGAGAGCATGGCCAGCGCTTGGAAAGGCTTGAGGGCAGAACGGGCAAAGACGGGGGTGGTGCTGTTGCCGGCCATGGCCAGAGAACGCCCGCGGCTATCGGCCACGACAGCTTGGCAATGATGGATAGATTCGGTCAACCCCTCCCGCAAGACATGGATTAAGAGTTCAGGGGCGGTGGAACGATTCTCAAATGACATGAAAACCTGGGAAAGGGCTGACGAAGCTGGGAAAGAGGGTGTGTACTCTTCAAATCATACGCGCAGATCCTACGCGAGAAGTTGGCGGGATCCCCTAAAGTAGCAAAATGGAACCCTTTCGCTCGGATCCCTGACCTCTGCCATGTCCTCCAATCCCCTGGTGTTTTTGGTCTGTCACGGCAGCCGGGATCCCGATTATCAGCAGGCTTTGGCAGATTTGTTGGCCCGGGTGCAGCAGCAGCTGGCTCCCCAGCCGGTGGAGCTGGCCCAGTTGGAAGGTCAGCCTCTCACCCTGGCCGAACAGATTCAAGGACGGCTGGCAGCTTGGCTGGGCGCAGGCCGATCTCCCGATCAAGTGGTGCTGCTGTCGCTGTTTATGGGCGAGGGATCCCATGTGGAAGAGGATTTACCGGCTGCGGTGAAGCAGGTTCAAGCTCGCTGGCCGCGCCTGCCCATCCGGTTAACGCCTCCCATTGGCCAGCACCCAGCCCTCCTGGATCTGTTGGCGGCTCGCATTCTGGCTCCACAGTCCTCTTGCTCTGCAACGCTCAGGCGACCCGGCGAACGGGCCGATGCCTGGATTGTGCTCGGCCATGGCAGCCGTCTGTCGGGGTTTGCCGCCCAACTCCAAGCCGGGATCCAAACTGTGCAACGGCGCCTGCCGGGGATCCCCTTGCATGTGGCTTTTGCTGCCCAGTCCCCCACCTTAGAAGCGGTCGTGATCCATTGCTTGCGCCTTAGCCAGTGCCGTCTACGGGTGCTGCCGTTTTTTCTCTTTCCAGGCGGTCTGCTGCGCGCCCTACAAGAACAGGCTCAGCGATTACAGCGGGAATGGCCTCTGCTCCAAATCCAGGTGGAGCCGCCCCTCTGGCGTGATCCTCAACTGATGCAGGCCATTGTGGAGACACTCCAGGCTTTTAGCCCGGCGCTGGAATAGCCGAATCTTTCCCGTTCCCTCAAAATGGATATTTCCAACAGCAATGACGCGACCAGGACTTGAGATGGGCAAAGTGTATTTGGTGGGGGCAGGGCCTGGGGATCCAGGGCTGCTGACGGTGAAGGGAAAGGCGCTACTCGCCCACGCGGATGTGGTCATCTACGATGCTCTGGTGGGATCCTCCATCCTGGAGCTGATCCCGCCGACGGCAGAACGGATCTATGCTGGCAAACACTGCGGCGCTCACACCTTGCCCCAGGAGCAGATCACAGCCTTGCTGATGGAGAAAGCTCGGACGGCAGCCGTGGTGGTGCGGCTCAAAGGGGGGGATCCCTTCATCTTTGGGCGAGGCGGCGAGGAGATGTTGGCTCTGGTGCAGGCCGGGATCCCAGTGGAGGTGGTGCCGGGCATTACGGCGGGCATTGCCGCCAGCGCCTATGCCGGGATCCCTCTCACCCATCGCGACCTCAGCTCCTCAGTTGCTTTTGTTACCGGACATGAGGCGGCAGGGAAATACCGCCCTCAGGTCAATTGGCGGGCTTTGGCCGGGGCGGTGGAAACCCTGGTGATCTACATGGGCATGCACAACCTCAGCCACATTGCCGCTGAATTGTTGGCCGGAGGGAAAGCTCCCGACACCCCGGTTGCCCTGATCCGCTGGGGCACCACCCCTGAGCAAGAGATTCATCTGCTCCGCCTGCAGACTCTGGCTGGGCAGCCCTCGCCCGTAGCACCGCCTTCAATTGTTGTGGTGGGAGCGGTGGTCAGCCTGGCCAGCTTGTTGCCCACTTTGCGTCCGCCAGTCTCGTATTGCTCCGCAGCGCTTGCGCAACCGGAATCTCCATGAACGCCTTCTTTCGCAAGTTGGGTGCCCTCTTCTCCGCCTACTACGCCTACATGCTGGAGTACCGGGCCGAGCTGATCCTGTGGGTGTTGGCCGGATCCCTGCCCCTGATCATGATGGGGGTGTGGAGCGAGGCAGCCCGCTCAGGAGACTTCTCGCTGTCTGCTCTGGAGTTCATCCGCTACTTTCTGGCGGTGTTCCTGGTGCGCCAGTTCACCATCGTCTGGGTCATCTGGGACTTTGAGCGAGAGGTGGTCGAAGGCAAATTATCTCCTCGCCTGTTGCAGCCTCTGGATCCCGCTTGGCACCATGTGGCCAGCCACCTGATGGAGCGCTTGGCCCGTCTCCCCTTTACCCTGGTTTTAATCGCCCTTTTCTTCGTCCTCTACCCCCCTGCCTTTTGGATCCCCTCTTGGGCCCAGGCGGGGCTGGGATCCCTGGCCATTCTCCTGGCTTTTGCCCTGCGCTTTCTCATGCAGTACACCCTGGCGCTGCTGGCCTTTTGGGTGGAACGGGTGACGGCCTTGGAGCAATTCCATTTTTTGGTGTACTTGTTTTTCTCGGGGGTGATCGCTCCTCTGGAGGTGTTCCCACCACCCGTGCGCCAGGTCTTGGCCTGGACACCCTTCCCCTACCTGGTGCATTTTCCCGCCAGCCTCTGGGCAGGGATCCCGGTGGACATTCTGCGCGGTTTTGGCCTGGGCCTGGCCTGGACGGGCCTGCTCTGGCTGGCCAATCGCTGGTTGTGGCGCAAAGGCTTGCAACAGTACTCGGGAATGGGAGCTTAGAGGGCCAGGTTCAGTCCCTCATTTCACAGCTACCGTAGTCTTCAGCTTTCAACCAGGCCACCCTTGAAACCACTATTATGGGTCAAGGCACCCCAGCCAAATGACGAATCCTGTCCGTCTCCCTGAAATAGCGACAGATAACAGGTGAATAGCGCTTTACCCTTTTCCCTAACAGCCTCCTCGAGTCCTCATGAAGCGTGTACTGGTCGTAGATGACGATCCCCTCTCCCTGAAGGTGCTGAGCCGCCACCTGACTCAGCATGGCTATCGGGTTTGTACAGGCGCTTCGGGTGTAGAAGGGTTGCGTCTGTTTGCCCAAGAGCAGCCGGATGTGGTGGTTTCAGATGTGGTGATGCCGGAAATGGACGGCTTCGAGTTTTGCCGACAACTGCGCCAACAGCGCGGCGGCGAGCTCGTCCCCTTCATTTTTCTCTCTTCGCGGGGAGAGATCGATGACCGGGTTCAGGGCTATGAGCGGGGGGCGGATGACTACATCATCAAGCCCTTTGAACCCCTGGAACTGGTGGCCAAAATCGAGGCCCAGATTGAACGCTCCCGCCGCACCCAATCGGAAATTCTGCGGCTGATCCAACAGCAGTCCCAGCCAAAACCGGAAGCGGCCCCCCGACCCACTCCACCCGAATTGCCCCTGACCCCTGCCGAAGAGCGGGTCTTTCGGGAAGTCATTCGCGGCTTCACCAACAAGCAAATCGGCGAGAAGCTGTTCATCAGCCCGCGCACTGTGCAAACTCACCTGACCAACATCCTCAGCAAGCTTTCTTTGGAAAATCGCTCGCAACTGGTGCGTTTTGCCTACGAACGGGGCTACACCGCCGAAGAGGAGCCGGGCCAGAAGGGATCCCTTTCAGGCCAGGTGTAGCCTCAAAACAGCACGTGGCGCTTTTCGCACCCGGCAGGGGATCCGCTCCTTGCCCAAGCGGACAAATGCCTCGTAGCGATGGCAGCCGGAGAACCCATAATACTCCCCTTCCACTTCCAAAACCTCAATGGGCTCCTGTAGGCCGACTGCTTCAATGGAAGCCATCAGCGCCTGCACCTTATCCGGATCCGTTTGCCGCGGCAAAGGGCGGCGAATTTGGGCAAGGGGAATCTCGCGAATCTGCGCCATGTTGAACTTTCTCCCTAAGCAAGCTCCTTAATCATACTCGTTATGACTTTGCTCTATCAAGACTGGCAGAGGGGATGGATTCTCAGGCCAGAGCATGGCAGGATAACACCATTCCTCACTGCTCTCTCCCTCAGTAGCCAACCCAGCCATGTGGCAACTCCTCAAAGCCTTATGGGGAAAGATCGCCGGCCAAGCCCCCCCTGCACCCCCCGCTGCCGCGCCACGACCACCCCTTGACAAGAGGCTGGTTCAGCAGCCCTCTCCCCGGAATGTCCCTGCTGCAGAGGCCGCCCGCAAAGAAGAAGCCCCTGAGCCCACCCCAGAACATCCCGCCCCAAAAGTTGCAGTAGCTCAACGGGGTGAGGAACCTGTGGTGTGGATCCCTGCTCAGGAAAAATCCCCAGACTCCCAGGCAGTAGAATCCCCCATCGGCCCAGCTCAACCCACCTCTACGGCCAAAAGCATCAGCAGCTTCTGGGCCATGACCGACACCGGATCCCGCATTTCCCGCATTGCCGCCACCACCGACAGTGGCCGTGCGGTCAGCTCCATTGCGACTGCTAGGCTCCGCCAACCGGAATAGCGACCGGGATCCCTTTAGCTTCAGAAAAAACTTCAGGGCAAGTCAGGAATAACTCCCATCCATTTTCACCCGCTACTGCAGGGATCCCCAGGGGGCATTAGGCCGATAATGGACAGGTAGCGTTGGGGGTTCCAAGCATGCTGGAGATGATCTTTAACGGGGCCAACTGGTTTGCTTTGCCCTTTTGGGCCTTGATGATTCTGCTGCCGGGTTGGAAGGTAACCCGCAAAGTGATGGAATCGCTTTTGCCCATCGCTCTTTTGGCGGCGGTTTATTTGTATCTTTTGGTCACCGGGTTTAATGCCGATGTTCTCAAGGAATTTTCCGACCCTCAACTGTCTCTGACCAGCCTAACCGACCTATTCAGTCAACCCGCCGTTATGGCGACGGGATGGGTACACTACATCGTCATGGATTTGTTTGTGGGCCGCTGGATCTTCTTGGAAGGGTGGGATAAGCGAGTATGGACAACCCATTCCCTGATTTTGTGCTTGTTTGCCGGGCCAGTGGGCTTGCTCTCCCATTTGCTTACGGTGGCAGTTGTCCAGGCACGCCGGCAAAACCAGGCGCAAGGAAGGACTCAAGAGACAGGAGTGCCACAAGAGTTGGCTAACCCCTAGGGATAGGCTCTATCGAATAGGGATCCAGGCTCGCATAGCAGGAGGAAGTCCTAAGAGGCTAGGATCAGGGGTAGGAGCCCTCAGCCTTGAGGCCAGAGGAACTGTTTGATGAGGAGTGGAGGCATAGCTTGGTTTTTGCGTCCTCAGCGGTGGCTGTGGAGCGGCCTTGGAGCAGCAGCCCTTGTGGCCCTCACGGCTGGGGCTAGTTGGGCACGGCTTTTGTTGGAAGTGCGCATGACCATGGGCCTGCCCATTAGCCCTAACTACTGGTACATGGTGGCCCTTAGCCGAGCTGGTAGCCCTGGCCCCACCGCCAACCTGGTAGATCCCAATGTCCGGGTTGGGCCCAACGAGTACACCTTTGTGCGCGACTGGGACTACCTGATTCGGGTTACCCCTCTTAACGAGGAGGCCGTTTTGCAAGCTACCATCCAGCGCTTTGGTGAGCAGGAGCGAGAGTTTGCCGTTGGCTTTAACCAAGTGCGGGTGGAGCGCGTTAACCGGGACCGCGACACCCTTAGGTTTCGGATTGACCTTTCGGAGCTCCAAGGTCTGGACGGGCAAAACCAGGATATCCAGGTGGCTTTGCTCACTGCCCGCGCCCCTTTTCGCGTGGCTCCTGAAGAGACCAATCTAGCCATTGATGCCACCCGCGACGAACTGCCCAACTACTATCGCCTTAGTCTCTCCAACCAGCGGCAGGTGGTTGTCGACGATCCCCAGCGCCAAGAGACCATGCGCCGCAGCCGTGAGTTACTCCAGCAAAGTGGATCTGGAAGCGGCCTCACCCGCGAGCTCATTGAGGGAGGAGCCCTGGAGATTTTGGCTGCCAACATCCTCACCTTTGAGCTACGCCTTCTTTCCTCTTCCAGTTTCTAGAGAGAAACCTTAATCTATCCAGGTGGCCTCTGGCTTTGGCCTGAGAATGAGAGCAGGGGGACTGCCGTGGTGCAGGCAAGATGGGAGCACTTTGAACACATGGCTGACATTGGTGTCCGCGGCTATGGGGCAACGCCGGAGGAAGCCTTTGCCCAGGCAGCTTTGGCCCTGACTGCGGTGGTCACTAGCGTGGATGAAGTAGCTCCCAGAGAACACCTAGAGATCGAGCTAGGAAATGCAGGCGATCTGGAACTGTTGTTGGTGGATTTCCTGAACGCAGTGATCTACGAGATGGCCGTCAGAGGCATGCTCTTTGGAAAAGTCGAAGTGCACCTGGCAAAAGAGCATCTCAAGGCCAGCCTGTGGGGGGAAAGAGTTGACCATGCCAAGCACCGACCGGCGGTAGAAGTTAAGGGGGCAACTTACACGGAACTCAAGGTAGCCCGAGAGGGTGAGCTTTGGGTGGCCCAGTGCGTGGTGGACGTGTAAGGGGAGGCAACCTATGGATATCAAGAAACTTGAGCGTGTGGATGAGACAGTCTGGCGCATTCCTCCAAAAGGCAGAATGCGTGTCCCGGTCTTGATCTTTGCCGACGAGGAGTTAATCCGGGAAATGGACGACAAAGTGGCCGAGCAGGCCAGCAACGTGACCACCTTGCCAGGGATCGTTGGAGCCTGCTACGTGATGCCAGACGCCCACTGGGGCTATGGCTTTCCCATCGGTGGGGTGGCGGCCTTTGATGCGGAAGCAGGGGGGGTGATTTCCGCCGGCGGCGTGGGATTTGACATCTCCTGCGGCGTGAGAACCTTGCGAACCGGGCTAAAGCGCGAGGAAGTGGAGGAGATGGCAGAGCCCCTAGCCAATGCCCTGTACGCGAGCGTACCGGTAGGGCTCGGCAGCCGCAGCAAGATCTCCTTGAGCGACAAAGAGATGGAAGCTATGCTCGAAGGCGGAGCAGAATGGGCTGTTGCTCAGGGCTACGGCAAGAAAGAGGATCTGGAGCGCATCGAAGAACATGGCCGCATGCGCGGAGCAATGCCGAGCGAAGTCTCCGCCTACGCCCGTGAGCGCCAGCGGCGCGAGATGGGAACCCTCGGTTCGGGTAACCACTACCTCGAAGTCCAAGTTGTTGACGAGATCTACGATCCCGAGATTGCCAAAGGCTTTGGCCTTAAGTCGGGGGAAGTGGTGATTACTATCCACTGCGGCTCCCGTGGCTTGGGTCACCAGATCGGCACTGAGTACTTGAAGAAGATGCAACAGGCGGCTAAAGAACACGGCATAGAGCTACCTGATCGCGAGCTGGCCTGTGCGCCCTTGAAGTCCAAAGTGGGGCAAAGCTACCTGGGAGCAATGCGGGCGGCAACCAACTGCGCTTTGGCTAACCGCCAGATCATCACCTACTGGGTGCGCGAGGTGTTCGCTGAGCTTTTCCCCAAAGCTGAACTCGACCTTATTTACGACGTCTCCCACAACACCTGTAAGGAGGAAACCCACGAGATAGAGGGGAAAAAGCGCCGCCTGTTCGTTCACCGCAAAGGGGCAACGCGCGCTTTTGGGCCTGGCCACCCAGAGCTTCCTCAAGCTTTTCGCTCTATCGGTCAGCCCGTCATCATCGGTGGCTCCATGGGCACGGCTTCCTACATTCTGGTCGGCACCGCGCAAGGGGAGGCCCTTTCCCTCTCCTCAGCCTGCCACGGCGCTGGGAGGGCGATGAGTCGCAACCAGGCCCTCAAAGCCTGGACAGGGCAGGAGATTATCGAACAACTGAGACGGCGCGGCGTCATCGTGCGCAGTCCCTCTTTGCGGGGGGTAGCTGAAGAAGCGCCCCAGGCCTACAAAAACGTCGACAAAGTGGTGCGCGCTGCCGATCAAGCCAAGATTGCGAAACTTGTAGCGCGCTTAAAGCCAATTCTGTGTATCAAAGGCTAGGTTGTGTTGATCTTTCATTTGAGCCAAAAGAGAGCACTGACGAGATAGAG
>NZ_JANSIB010000081.1:0-14267 GCF_047461895.1 Synechococcus sp. R55.8
CAGTCGCAGACCTTCCCAGAAGGTAAAGGTGTTGAAACACGAAGCCGTTCGCCACTTGCAACGTGTAGGAGTTGCCGGTCGCGGACCTTCTCAGAAGGTGAGGGGGCTAAAATGCCCTATGAATTCTAAAAGTCCTCTCGTAGGTTGTCTCAGATTAAAACAATGGAGGATCCTAAACAATGCGCAAACTTTTACCTGCTGAACCTCCCCGCTGGTATGGACTGAAAGAAGATCCCAAACATGTCGATAAAGAATGCTATACCCCCCAAACCTCCGACATTACCGACAGTCGGGCTAATAGAGATATTACGGAAGCCTGGAATGGAAAGCCCTGCTTTGCCCTCAACAAAACTAAAGATCCACGCACAATATCCATCGGCGATCTCAAGCTGATCAGCCCACTACAAATCGGCGGGGGTAGCTTTCCTGAAGGTGGGATCCTTCCAGCCCAAGCAGCCGGAATACCCTGGATCCCTGGCTCAAGTGTGAGAGGATCCTTGTTGCACTATTTGCGGAAACATTGGGACAGGATCCCGGCGAATGAGCAAGCCTTTTGGCGGACGCTACTGAATGAGAATCAAACCGCTTGGCTACCCAGAAAGATCCGGTTTGAGAATCTCTTTTTGGAGAAATCTAACCTCAAGCCTTATCCACTCAACCCTCAGCAACCTTGGCAAGTTTTTAATCAAAGGGATCCAAAGTTGGGCGTACAATGGCAGATCCCTGCCGGAGAAGGCATGAATGCTCCCAAATATGCTCTCAACATCACCCTTAAAGAGATCCCGACCGAAGAGCAGAAAAGCTGGGTTACTCAGCGGATGAAGGAAATGTTGCGCCATCAAGGGCTAGGACGTGGGATCCATGCAGGATTTGGACGGATAGCAGAACGGATCCCTGTGGGGCAATGGACGATAGAATTGCAAGGGATGAAGCCCTGTATCCAGCAGCACATAGTTCAGAGTGGTCAGGTGACGCAACAAGGGCAATATCGTTGGAGTCCGCAAGTTTTACGGGCCAATCTGCGGGGATGGTTTACTCGTTTGGCCTTGCCTTTGTTGGGAATACAGAACACTGAAAGGCTAACTAACAAAATCTTTGGCGGTTTGGGTTGTCCTGCCGATTTGGTGCTGTGTAGCTACAAAGCCTCGGATCCATTGCCTGCTCTCAGTATTGAGGATGGGTTGGCCAATGGCTACGCCAATATACCTGCCCGTGACGCCCATGAAACCTGGGGGATCCAAGTTGAATGCAATGAGCCATTTCAGCCCTTGATTGGCGATCTGCTGAACCTGGCCCAACAACTGGGCGGACTTGGCCCTGGCTGGAGAAGACCCCCGCATCAACTCACCAGCTTCCGAGGCTTTCGGGGCAGCCAATTTACCCTCAGAAATGTCAAGCCCTTGCCATTGGCTCCGTTGATCGACAGCCTCAAGGTTCAGATCAGAAGTTTGGCCGGACAATATGGGATCCCGGTTTTAAGTCAGCCTTATCTGGGGACGGGGTGTATCTTCAGCATTTGGGAATCAGAGGATCGCAAGGCTTGGATGGAGATTGTACATGGGGTGTGTAGTACCAAGACCAACCCTCGACCGGATTGGTGTGGCAGCTCAGAGCATCGACCCTCTGGGTATTCTGTTAGGGAACTCAAGGATCGGTGTCGGATTACAGTGCTGGATCCCGATGTGGTGCCAACCTTGAAAGACATAGGGTTTCAACAGGTCTGGAGCGCTTGATCACGGCCCAGGATCCAGGCGATAAGGGGGGGATCCCTGTGGTCAAGATAATACCGGACGGTTTGGGTCAGGTCGATCTCCAAGATGCTGGTGATCATCCTGTGCATGAGCTCCAGATGGATCCGGTCGTCCTAGGTAAGCAGAGCATACCTGCCATGGAGGCTGTTGTTGAGAGCGGCCAAGGCTGTTTGGGTGGCAGTAGCCATTCAAAGGGAGGCTTGAGGCAGGCATCCCACAGCAAGCGGAGTCGGGCCTCGGTGATGTGGAGAGGAGAATATGTTTTTGAAGGGATCCCTTTCAGCTCTCTCCCTCTGTTTTTTTCCGCGAGCGAGTTGAGGTCGCTTTCTTCGCGCCAGCGGATGCCGCAGATCTCTTGGATGATTTCTTCAGAGTAGGGGGCAACGCTGTAGGAGTTACGAAAAATACTTCCGATAGGGCATCCAGTTTTTTGCCTCGCGTAATTTTGCACCCAAGCTTGGTTATGGGGGTTAAGTCCTGCCACCAACTTCTATCCGCCTCTGCAATCCGGGCAGCTGCAATGGTTACATCGACTCCCTTGAGGGGACTGCTGGGTCGCTCGGCTAGGTATCTTAGCGCAGCCAAGATAGTCTCTCTCGATGTATTGGTCAAATTTACCTTCGGAACAATTTCTTTGGCGAGAATCTGGGCCTGCTTAACCTGCTCTGGATCAGGATCGACAACGATACACCATAGCCTTTCCAGTCCCGCTTCTTGAGCAACTGCATAGACAAAATGGTTACCAATGGCTTTGTACTGATAGTCGCCAGCCTCGACCACCAGCAGAGGAACCCAGTTGTGTCCTCCTGTCGCCCTTAGCTGATCTGCGGCTGCGGCAACAAGGAAGGAGGGAGCAGAAAACCCATCGGCGGGCGTAATGCTCTCAAGGGGTAAGTTAACCAACCTACCTAGATCTGAAAACTCACTCATCGATAAAGTACTCACGGGCAAGACTCTGGTAGTATTCTAAAACTCTCCTGTGATTAAAGACGGCAGGCCTTCGATCAAAGCTTGCAGAGGATATCACTGCATAGTCAGGTATCCTAAAAATGCTTTTGTTTTCATTACCTCTCTTAAAATGCGGCCAGAAATATGGACGTAGATCTACACTTTTCTCCTGGTTGATAAGCTTCTGTATCTCTTCGTGAGCTAGTCTAATAGTGTATTCACTTCCCGAAGAGACGCCGTTGAAAAAGGTAGGCAAAGCAATAGGGCCACCATCCTGTCGTGACCTAGCAGTTTCTGGAACAAAGCTGGTGATTACTCTAGCAGCATTATTCAGGGAAGACAGATCGTCGGGGCGGGTAGGTATCAAAATAACATCGGCAGCAAAAACACCACTTTGGCTGAAGTAAAGCCATTGAGTTGGGCAGTCGATTAGGATGTAATCATACTCATTGCGAAGAGGAGCAATGAGATCGCGAAGGCGCCGAGTTCCCTTTGGGATATATGCTACTGCCCGGCTATCAGTCAACGTCTCCAGCTCAGGGTCTCTTGGGATAATGTCGAAGATGGGAAGGGTAGTCTGCTTGCCTTTGAGTCTATATGTTTGGACAATGGCATGGATGTCTATTTTGGGATCCTTTAAACATTGCGTCAGTGTAATTTTTCCAGGAGTGGCTCCCAAACTTCTTGTCAGATCACCCTGAGAATCAAAGTCAACAACTAAGACCTTTTTTCTCTTGGTTGCTAGTGTTGTGGTTGCTAGTGTTGCCGCAAGGTTAATGATCGTCGTTGTTTTGCCTACGCCCCCTTTATTGTTATACACGCATACAGTCAGAGCGCGCTCATAGTTTTCTATCTTGTCTCGCAAGTTACGCACTATGCTCTCAATGTTATCTGAGCTAATATCAAGGTTTGCTGTAGCGGGGTGAACGACTTTTCCGTGCTTCCTCCAAAGCTGGATGTTATTTGCATTGGTGATAATTCCCCATTTTGCAGATTTGCAGTTCTTGGCAAGCAAGTAACTTTCTATCTGACAAACTGCATCTCTATAGCAAGATCCTTCTCTGAGATTAACTGCTCTAGATTTTGCCTCCAAAAGCAAGTAGGGATTCTTCGGGGATCTCAAGAAAATATCTTCAGGATCTCCGTTCTTTCTTGCTGCGAGATCGACCTGGCCGCAACCTGTCTCGAATTCATATCTAATTTCCGAGTCGTCAAAGCCAAGCGCCTGCAGGAGAGGAAAAGCAAAGTGTTGGACAACAACTCGCTCTACCCTCTCGGTGGGAGACATCCTCTCAAGCTTCTCTCGGAGATATCTAGCCGCAGTCATAGGAAAAAATAAGGTGGACAATGCTAACCAAGCTAAAAGCTCGCCCTCAGCATAGCAGTTGCTTGGCTCGTTCTGACAGTGCCTGAGCTGTCAGGCCGTTGTAGTCCATCAATTCGGCGGGGGTGGCGGTGGTTTCCCCGCGTTTCCAAGCGAAGAAATCCCGCGGGCCGGCATAGCGCAACATCAAGGGTTCGAGCATCAGGCTAGATCCGCCTGTTACGCCGATGAGGGCCTCGCCGGCAAACCAAGCGGCAAATTCTTGGTCGGACATGAATTCCCCATCTGGCTGAGCACAGGTGGACCAAGCCACGTCGCCGGGGCGATACAGACGGCGGGGGTTAATCACCGAGACGATTTTGCAGCCGATCCCTTGGGCTTGGAGCTGTTCAGCCGCCTCGAACACGGGCAGGAGAATCATATCCCCCACCACGGCAAAGACCACGGTGCGGGATCCAGGAAGTTCCTGAAGGACGGTGCAGCCCTGCTCTACTGCTTGGCGGGCTTGTTCGAGGGTGGTGCGGATGGGCAGGGGGGTTTTGCTGGCGATGATAGGGATCCCTTTGTTGCAGGTGGATAGGGCCCATTCGTAGGCAGCTTGGGCACAGTTGGCATCCGGCGGGAAGAGGGGAAAGATGTTGCCGTTGCGCATCATGGCTGCCAGGTAGGCCTCAATTTCCGGGCGTTGGTGGGTCCAGCCGTTGCGCCCCTGTTCCAAAGCGCCGGCAGTGAAGAGGGCAATGGCCGAGGGGGTGGGTCGGCGTAGCTCTGCCATGGCTTGGGTTACCGTCTGCCAGATGGGTAGGCCGTTGACGGCAAAGGACTCGTAGGAGCACCACAGGGAGCGCCCGCCGAAGAGGGCTAGGCCCGCCGTTAGCCCCGCGCAGGCATCTTCGCTCAGGGGCTCATAGACTTGTCCTTGGGGCTGTTGGTTGTAGAGAGGATCCACCGTGGGGTGAATCACCTTGAGACCTTGGTTCACATTGGCGATGCCGGAAGCTTCGTTGCCGTCGGCATTGGCCACCAAAAAGTCGGGATCCTTCTGCCCCACCTGCACCACCAGGGATCCGATGGCCGTGGTGGAAACCTGCTTGTCCCCTAGGGGAAACTCCGTTAGGTTTAGGGATCCCAAAGGCGGCAAAGGCCGAACGAACTCTGTAACCGCCACCTTGGCGGCTGGCCCCCCGGCTGCCCGTTGGCAGTTTTGTCGCACCAGGGCCCAAGCTGCCGGATGTAAGGCCCGCGCCCGCAGAGCCGCCACAATGTCCGGGTGATCCAGAGTGTGGTGGCCGTAGAGGTTGTGGGACTTGGATCCCTTGGCATGTACCCCAGCCCCCTTCAGTTGCTTGAGGATGAAAACCGTTAATTGTCCGCTCAGGGCTGATTGGATGGCTCGCTCCATTTCGATCAGCACCCTTTGGGCAAAGGCAAGGCGGGCTTCTAGGGAAAACTGAGTGCTGTCGACGTAAGGGCCAGGCTGTTGGGCATCGTCAAAGTCCTTGGCATCCACCAACACCACTTCCTCAAAGCCGTTGCCCCGCCAATACTCGGCCATCTGGGCGTTGCTGGCGGTGGAGATCATGCTGTGGTGCTCTTGGCTGTAGCCGTTCCAGACCAGCACCGGCAGGAAGTTGGTGCGCTGGGGGAAAGCGGTGTGAAAGTGAATCATGGAGCTCATCACATAGGGCTCCCCCAGGCCGCCATCCCCAATCGTGACCGGGAAGAGGCGATCTGGATAGAGCAGGGCTCCTGCCATGGCAAAGTGCTGCCCCTGCCCCAGCGGCCCAGCCGGCGCCAGCAGTCCGGGAATGTAGCCAGAGAGGTGACCCAACAGCCCTTCCCGCTCTCGAAAACGGGCCCGCAGGTCGGCGACGGTGTGGATGCCCATCTCGGCCAGGGATCCATCCAAAAACATGGCCGCGTAAAAGCCCGGCGCGTGGTGCCCAACTTCGGTGGGGATGTTCTTCTGGCCCAGGTACACCAGAGCTGCATAGGCTTCTGCTTGGCTGGCAAATCCGCCCGGATGGCCTGAGGCTTTACTGGCGGTCATTTGCAGGGTGAGGTAGCGCAAGGCATCGGCATAGAGCAAGGTTTGGTAGGCGGCCATGCGACTGCCGGGATCCCTCAGCTTCCCGGTGCCAGCATCCACTGCGGGCGCCTGACCCAGGCGGTCGAATTCCGGCCAGGGATCCCCGAAGTACTGGATCCCTTCGCAAAAGGCGGGGACTTGGGCAGTTGCCTCCTGAGCCAGTGTCATCGGTTCAGCCTCACGCTTGTTGGGTTATTCACACTCACTGTAAACCCGATAACGCTTTTTGGATGTTCTGAGCAGAACTCGTCCAGCCGACGATGCCCCCTTGCGCCCGGATCATCTCCAGGGTGGCTTGCTTGAACTCTGGGAAGTAGCTGGCGGTGCAATCTTCCACCAGCAGGCACTCATAGCCGCGGTCATTGGCCTCGCGCATTGTGGTTTGCACGCAGACTTCTGTGGTTACCCCGGTGAACAGCAGGTGGGTGATGCCGCGCTTTTGCAAGATTGCTTGCAGCTCGGTGGCGTAGAAAGCCCCTTTGCCGGGTTTGGGGATGACGATCTCTCCCGCAAGCGGAGCAAGCTCAGGGATGATGGTGTTGCCCGGCTCTCCCCGAATCAAAATCCGCCCCATAGGGCCTTCGTCCCCAATGGTCAGGGATCCCTTGCCGCGTTTGCGCTTGCTGGGCGGGCAATCGGAGAGATCTGGCTGGTGACCCTCCAGGGTGTGGATGATGGTTAGGCCCTTCTGACGACAGAAGTCCAGCAGTTCCTCCAGGGTGGGCACAATGGATCCCAGTTGGGTGACATCATTGCCCAGCATCTCCCCAAAGCCGCCTGGTTCCAGGAAATCTCGCTGCATATCGATGATCACCAGGGCCAACTGAGACAGGCCGGGAACTTCATACTTGTAGGGCAAGGCCGGGATCCGAACCATAGAGACCCCCAGTTGGGATCAATGCTGGGGCGGGGATCCTGCCTCGGCCAGGCCGATTTCCCTCAACCGCTGGGCCAAGTATTCTCCGGCAGTCAGGGAAGGGAACCGAGGGATCCCGCCGGTGCGGGCCACACAAGTCGGCAAGGGCGTGAGATCCACCTCTGGCCGCGGATGCACAAAGAAGGGAATGGAAAAGCGGCATTCTTGAGGGTTGTCGGGGTTGGTCACCCGATGGGTGGTGCTGCGCAACAGGCCATTGGTGAGGTTTTGCAGCATATCCCCGGCATCGACAATGATCTGACCAGGGAGGGCCGAAATGGGCAGCCAAGATCCATCTCGTTGCAGAAGCTCTAGACCTGGCGCGGTGGCTTCACACAAGAGCGTAATCAAGTTGATGTCTTCATGGGCTGCAGCTCGTAAACTCTGGGGAGGGGCTTCAGCAGGGATCGGCGGATAATGAATCACCCGCAAGAGATTGGCTCCTCCTTCCGCCGCTTTGGGCAGGTATTCGGCAGGCTCCCCCAGATACAGAGAGATTGCTTGCAACAGTCCCTGGGCACAGGTTTCCAATTGGGCGAACAGCTCTAGCATCACCCTGCGAAATTGGGGCACCTCCCGAGGCCAGATGTTGGCAGGAAGGTGGGGATCCCCTTCGCGCCCGATGTGCCAAAACTCTTTCATGTCAGGATAGGGATGATCTTTAGCGTGTTCTTTGCCAAAGGGGGTGTACCCTCGTTGCCCCAGCAGCGCCGGATCCTCATAGGCTCTCTTGGTTGGCTCTGGCAAAAGAAAAACGGCTTCTGCGGCTTCATAGGCTTCCCGGATCAATTCCGGCGATAGGCCATGGTTAACCAAGGCAAAAAAGCCAATCTGTTGCAGCGCTTCCCCCACCTGGCGGACAAACTGCTCCCGCTCACCTGACGTTCCGTTTTGAAAGGCGGCAAAATCGACAACCGGCAGAGTCTGGCGTTGGGGAGTGGTTACCACGGCAAAAGTCGTCTCCGGCGAAGAGTCAACGCTATTTCTAGGCAGCGGGCTTGGTGTCCTATGCTATCCTTCCTAAGAAGCCAAGGGGAGAGTTCTGAATCGAAGACGGTCTGTTCGGGGTTCATCTACAATATCTATCTACAATATCTAGAGTCTAAAGCTGCTCAGCTACTTGCCTTCCCACAAGATGCAGGTAGAATCCTGCCGGACAGCCTCTGTCCCTTTTGTCTGGAGATTGCACCTTGTAGTGGCCTGTGCCCTTTTTGGAAGGCTGTGATAAAGTCGATAGAAGCAAAGCTATGGATTGATTTTGCCTTGAGAGCAGTCTGAGCCCTGGGTAGGCGGAATGGAGCGAGTTGTTCTGTTGTTGCACTGGGTTAACTGGATAAAGCAGGGCAGGCTACTTCTCTCTTTTTTAGCTGATTAAAGTTTTTGTAAAGTTACGGATACCTGTTGCTTGTCAACCATAACCGCGCCTAGAATTGCCGAGGACTGATGTTTTCGGAGATAGTTTGCAGACACTGTTGATGTTGCTTTCCTTTTGCCTACTCTCAATCTGTTGACCTTTCGAGACCGACTGCTCTATGACAGACACTCATCCCTGTGCCCCCTGTATTGTGAATACGGGAACTTTGGTGAACAAGCGGGATATTTACCGACTCCTATCCGATTTGGCCCGTGTTCGCTACTTCGATATCGTCGATGGCTCAGTGCGGAAGCAAGGGGAAGGCTGCGTGGTGGATGTTTTTCAGGATCCCACTGCTGCCACACTGGTGGTAAACCGTAGCCTCTACTTAAATGTGAACAGCTTTGACTATGCCTGTCTGCGGGATCCCGCTTCCGAAGAAGAGATTGCCAACCTGGGCAAGGAGCAGCCGGGCGTGGTTATCGACTTGGTTCAGGACGGACGTATTCTGCGCTTGGTTCCCCTGGTGGAGCCGCGTTCGGATCCCGAGGAGCTCTTGGGGGATAACCAGGCGCTGCGGGCAGCGGTGGATGTTTTGGCTGCGGGCTGGGGCATAGAAGAGGAAAACTCTTCCGACTCCTCAGATTGAGAGATCCTGACCTGAAAATATAGACCTCCAAACCCATCTCTTCCTGGCCTTGAAGTTGACCGGTGCGGTGTGACGCAAATCATGCTCGGGAGGATGGTTGCAGCCGGTATGATCCAACTGGGCCGTGAGGCTCTTTGCGTTTGGGGGTGGTGTGAAGGTTTTTTCGGGGCAGCGACAGCTTCTGGGGAAAGTATGGGGTCTGCGTCTGCTTGGATCCCTGGTGGCTGTGCTTCTGGTACTGGCGCTCAAGGCCTGCGGGGGAAGTGGTGGCTCCTCTTCTGTGAGTGTCATTCCCACTCCCATTCCAACCGTCATTCCCACTTCTACTCCAACTGTCGTTCTCACCCCTACTCCGACTGTCGTTCCTACCTCTTTGCCCTTGCCGACGGCTGCCCCTGTTTCCCAGTTCACCATTGACGTTCGCTTTCCCGACAACAGTCTCACTCCTACCCAGCAGTCGATCATCCGCAGTGCTGCTCTGCGCTGGCAACAGCTCATCGTTGGCGACCAGCCGGATCTGCCCCCCACCACTATTCGGGCCGACGAATGCGATCGAGGGTTTCCCAGCACGCCACTCAATTTCCCCATCGACGATCTGTTGGTGGAGGTGCGGGCCAGAAATCTCGGCAACGAGCGAATTTTGGGGGGAGCTGCTCCCTGTTTTGTACGGGCCTCTAATGGTCTGCCTTTTTACTCCGTAGTTCTGTTTAACAGTCAAAATCTATCTGCCCTGGAAGAACGAGGGGATCTGCCCATTACCGCCCTGCACGAGTTGGGCCATGCCTTGGGCTTCTTGCCCATCGTCTGGGATCCCAAGGGGCTAACGGTGGGCTTGGTGGGACGGGATCAGCCTACGCCCCCTGGCTACGATCCCCGCTTCATCGGCCCCAGGGCAGTCAGCGCCTTCGCCACGCTGGGAGGAAACGCGCCCTCTGTTCCTTTAGAAAACGAGTTTGGGGAGGGATCCCGAGATTCCCATTGGCGGGAGAGCGTCTTGGGCCGCGAGCTGATGACCAGCCGCATCGACCGGGGGGTAGCCAACCCCTTAAGCATTCTCACCGTCGAAGCAATGGCAGATATCGGCTATGACGTGAACCCGGCAGCGGCGGATGGCTTTGCTTTGGGGCGCGGCAGGGGGGTCTCTCAACCTTTGGAGCTGCAAGAGCTGGAGTTGACCCTACCCCTACAGCGATTTGACGCCGAGGGCAGGCGGGTGGGGGATCCCTGAGAAAAAGAGCATATTTACTCATGGCCAAGATGCTGCTTCTTAACAATAATGAAGGTCGAGTTGTATAACTTCACAACTTCGACAATCTCTCACCTCATTTCTTTGCAATGAGCCATGGGTATCCTCAAGAAGCTTTTCGGCGGCCTGTTCTCCTTTTTCGGCATTCTCTTCGGCGGCTTGGTGGATTTTGTTACCGGGCCTTTTCGTTCTGCACCAGCTTCTCCCAGCTCTGCTCCTGCGGCTACAGCAACTGCTCCTGCCAACAAGCCCAAGGTGGTGGTGGAGAAGCCTTTTGTGCCCAATGAGATCTCGGCTCCGCGTCCTAACCGTCGCCCTGGCCCGGCTTTGGATGTGTTCCGGGCTATGGTTCAGGAGATCCCTTCGGCGCGGGCTTAGTCTGCCCATCTTCGGGAGCAGCTCGTAAGATGGAGGTGACACCGCTGGAGACTGCTCTCTATGTCCGATCTCTCTTTCTCAGAACAAGAACGGCTGAAACAGCTTGAGCGTGAACTGGAGCAGGCGGCTGCAGCCTCTCGGGAGTCGGGAACATCCGTTGCGTCTCAGGGGAAAAGTGCCGTCCGAGCTTGGGTTGAGACTTGGGGGCGTCCACTGGTGACGGTCTTCGCCATTCTGGGCTGTATTCTTCTGGTTGGGCTGTTCTTCCGGGTTTTCGGCACCGTTCTCAGGTGGGCAGTGGTGGCGGGGCTGGGCTATCTGCTCTATGCCTGGGTGGTGGCACCGCGGCTGGGCCTTCCCACCGGAGCTAAGTCGAAGCCAGAGGACAGCAATCTCGACAGCTTTTGATGCCTAGGGATCCCTGGCGAGCATATGCTTACCTGGCGGCGGCCATCTTGGGCTGGGCTACGGCTGCCAGCGCTTTTAAGTTTGGGTTGCAGCACCTGTCGCCGACGGTTCTGCTGATTTTTTCGGCCTTTAGCTCTTGCCTGATCCTGGGGATCGTTTTGGTGGTTACAGGGCGGGCAGGGTTCCTCGGCAAGCAGAAGGGATCCCAAGTCCGCCTATCGGCTCTTCAGGGGCTGCTCAACCCCTTCGGCTACTATGGGGTGTTGTTCCAGGCTTATGACCGTCTGTCGGCTCAGGCGGCGATGGCTCTGAATTACACTTGGCCGCTGGTGCTGGCTCTTCTGGCGGTGCCGCTGCTGGGAGAGCGCTTCCGTTGGCGGCTGGTGTTGGCCTTGGGGGTGAGCCTGCTGGGGGTGGTGCTGGTGGCTACGGGGGGATCCTGGGGCACCTTGCAGGCGGGGGATCCCTGGGGGGTGCTGCTGGCGGTGGGCAGCTCTGGAATCTGGGCGCTCTACTGGCTGCTCAATGTGCGGGATGGGCGAGATGCGGTGCTGAAGCTGTTTATGGGGTTTCTCTTCGGCAGCCTCTATGGCCTGCTACTGCTGCCGTTTCAGGAGGTCTCTTGGACAGTTGCGGGGCTGGGTTGGGCGGCTTACATTGGTCTGGCGGAGATGGGCCTGACTTTTGTATTTTGGCTGCGGGCTCTGGAGTTGGCGGGCCACCGGGGATCCCTGGCCAACTGGGTGTATGTGACGCCCTTTTTGTCGTTGGGGTTGATTGCGGTGCTGTTGGGCGAGAGGATTGCGCTGGGATCCGTGCTGGGCCTGGGTCTGATTTTGGCCAGCAATCTGTGGGGATCCCGTAGGGAAAAGTCCCCCGCAGATCCTGTTCTGTCTTGAGGTGGTCGCGATGAATCCCGTTCCTCTGTATGTGGCGGCAACAGCTCACGGGTTTGGGCACGTTACCCGTCTGGCGGCGGTCGTGAATGCTTTGCTGCGGCGGGATCCCCATGTTCTGCCCATCTTTGTTACGCCGGCTCCCCGCTGGCTCCTGGAGCGTTACGTGGAGGGGAAGTTTCTCCATCGGCCGCGGGCGTTGGATGTGGGGGTGGTGCAGCCGGATGGGCTGCAAGCGGATCTGCCGGCTACGTTGGCTGCCCTCAAGGCGTTTAAAGCCAGCGCTGCGGAGCTTGTTCGAGAAGAAGCGGATTTCATTCGAGCCCAGGGGGTGCCTTTGGTGTTGGCGGATGTGCCGCCCATTGCTGTAGCCATTGCCCAGGCTGCTGGGATCCCTTGCTGGATGGCCAGTAATTTTGGCTGGGATTTCATCTACCAAGAATACGGCCCTGAGTTTCAACCGTTTGTGGCCTGGGTTCGGGAGCTCTATGGGCAATGTGACCTTCTGTTTCGCCTGCCCTTTAGCGAGAGCATGGTCGCGTCAGCGGTGCGGAGCACTAGCGCCTTCCCGCATCAGCGGGAGGTGGGGCTGACGGGATCGGATCCCCGCTACGGGCCGGAGGAGGTTGCCGCCCAGTTGGGGTTACACCCGGAGCAACCCAGGGCTTTGTTTACCTTTGGCGGGCTGGGGGTGCAGGGGTTTCCTTACGAGCGGCTCCAAGATTTTCCCGACTGGCAGTTTCTCACCTTTGATCCGGAAGCTCCCCCCTTGCCCAACTTGCGGGTTTTGGATGGGCGGGTGTGGCGACCGGTGGATGTGATGCCCCTCTGCCGCTGGGTGGTGTCCAAGCCGGGCTATGGCACTTTGGCGGAGGCCCTGCGCAGCCGCACGTCCATGGCCTGTGTCGTCCGCTCTGGGTTTGCCGAGTCACCGTTGCTGGTTGAGGGTTTGCGGCGCTATGGCTGGCATCGCATTCTCTCGCCAGAGGAGTTTTTTCAAGGATCCTGGGACTTTTTGCGGGATCCCGCCCACCCACCCCAGAGGCCGGATGGATTGGATCTGCAGGGGAATGAAACCCTGGCTGCTGCCTTAGAGGCATTCCTGCGGGGAAGGGATGCCGGGTAGCATAAAGGGCAGCTTCCTGCAGCGGATCCCATGGCCAGCAGCTCGACAGAATCTCTGCGGCAACTGTACGAAGAATTGCCCTACCCCAATGTGGCGATTGAGGCCTCGGGCCGCAACGCCATTGACGGGTTGTACCGCCTAAGTTTGACCACCGCCCAATACGCCCGCACCCGCGCCATTGTGCCCAGCGAAGGCGCTCTGATTTTGAATGCCGGCTGCGGCTCTGGCTGGGAAACGTTGATCCTGGCGGAGGCCAATCCAGGGGCGCGGCTGGTGGTGTGCGACCTGTCAGCAGAATCGGTACGGGTGACGGAGCGACGCTTGCGCTACCACGGTTTTGGAGAGGTGGAGTTGTATGTTCTCGACCTGTTGGATATCGAACAGTTGGGGTTGGAATTTGACTTCATCAGCCTCAACGATGTGCTCTATCTGCTGGACGATCCGGTGGCGGGGCTAAAAGCCCTCAAGCGGGTTCTCAAACCTGACGGGATCCTGCGGGCCAACCTGCACCACGCCTACCAGCGGGAGGTCATCTTCCGCATGCAAGAGGCGTTTCGGCTGCTGGGGCTGTTTGATCTACCCACTCCTGAGGCCTGTCAGCGGGTACGGGAATTCATGGCCAGTTTGGCCTCAGACGAAATGCGGGCAGCCCTGCGCTGGAACCCTGAGATCTACAAAGACGACACCAACATCCGGGCCAACTACCTCTTGCCAGGAGACAAGGGCTTCCTGATCCCCGACCTGATGCGCATGCTCGAGGAAGCTGAGCTGGGCCTGGTTTGTCTGGTGGACTATGCCGACTGGGATCCGGCGCTTTTGTTCAAAGAGAGGGCCATGCCCCCCTGGCTGCAAGCCGAGCTGGACAAACTCTCGCCTGCCGACCAGAATCACTTTTATGAGCTGATCTACCCCAACCATCGCCTCATTGACTTTTGGGCAGAACACCCTGGCTCTTCCTTGGTCTTGCCCTGGAGCGACGCCGATTGGCTGGGGGGCAGAGTGCAGCTCAACCCCATCCTGGCCGACAACGTCGAATTTCGCCAAAACTTTGCCAAAGCTCACGAGAAAAAGCTGGAGTTTGCTATGAATTGGCCGGGATCCAGCTATGGGCGTCTGACCATCTCAGCCCCTCAGATGGCTTGGCTGGGATCCCTGTTGCAGGGGCCAACGGCAGTGAAAGCC
>NZ_JANSIB010000082.1:0-7298 GCF_047461895.1 Synechococcus sp. R55.8
AGCGATTGTGTTCCCACCACGCAAAGCGCTCTGCCAAGCGGTAGTTGTACTGCTTCCGTAACAAGTCTAGCCACTCGCTCATCAAAGCAATCTGGCTGGGCGTAGGTCGCAAACGGTACTGGTAAGCAGTTCTCATGGAGGCAAGGGTAATCTACTGGAATGAATCCTACCCTATTGCTTCATGCGGTGGGGTTACCGTCTCGGTTTTAGGCCAGTCCATTGAAAACCAAAGTGTCCCCGCCTCTCATCCCGACCTTCACCCTGGATAGTGGTGAGTGGATAGTGACTAGCCACTAGTCACTAACAGAGGGCAGGGCTTCCCGGCGGTCTAGCTAACGCTACGCATCGCCAACAGGAGCGATGAGCAGGGGAAACGCTACAAAAAACAAACCGTGAAAAATCCCCCGGCCTCAAGGGTGAGGAGAACGTCAAACTGCCCAAAATTCCCCTGCAATTTGCAATGGCCACAAAAGGGGATCCCTAGAGCTTGCGGGAATAGAACTCAACCACCAAAAGCTCGTTGACCGGGGCGCAAATTTGCTCGCGGGGGGGCAATTCCTTGATGCGTCCGCGCAGCTTTTCTTTGTCAAACTCCAGGTAGTCCGGCAAAAACAACCCCGGATACTCCGCGTAGGCGGCCACCAGCTTGCGGGAAGATTCCTTATTTTTTACTGTAATCACATCCCCCACTTTGCAGCCATAGCTGGGAATGGTTACCTTTTGGCCGTTAACCTCTATGTGGCCGTGGCTCACGAGCTGCCGAGCTGCCGGAATGGTTGGAGCCATGCCCAGACGAAACACGATGCAATCCAACCGCATTTCCAGCATTTGCAGCAAGGCCAAACCGGTGGATCCCTTGGAGCGCCGTGCCTTGCGCATGTAGCGGATCATCTGCCGCTCGCTCAGCCCGTAGTTGAAGCGCACCTTCTGCTTTTCTTCTAAGCGAATGGCATATTCGGATTTTTTCTTGCGCTCGGCGCCATGCATACCGGGCGGGTTGGTATTTTTGGGGCGCTTGCGCGTCAAGCCGGGCAGATCAAGTCCCCCGAAGCGACGAATAATTTTTAGGCGGGGGCCTGTGTAGCGGGACATGCGGGCATTTCTCCGAAATCAGCAAACAAAGTCAGCAAGAGATGGTCAGCTGGGGAGCAAGAGGACGAGGCACCAAAAGAATCGGCGATCTACTATATTAAGCGTTTAGTTCCTGCTTTGGACAAGGGGTCAAGGCTGTCTTTTGGGATCCCGTCTCCACCGTTGTATTCACCCTGTCAGTCGTAGTGAACCCCCAGCTGGGTGCGGATGAAAGCGCGATCTTCGCTAAGCAAGCCGTTGAGGGTGCGCCGTTCCCCCAAGATGGGATCCGGATCCAGGCCGATGGCTTCCAAGTCGGCCAGCACCATCAGCTCCACCAACTGCGGGAAGCTCACCTTGGGCTCCCATCCTAGGACTCGCTTGGCTTTTGAAGCATCCCCCAACAGCAGATCCACCTCGGTTGGGCGGTAGTAGCGGGGATCGATCTCGATCAACACTTGGTCTTTGTACAACCCCTGTTCGGCTTGGCCGGAGCCTTTCCAGGTAATCGGCAGGCCCACCAGCGCGAAGGCCCGTTCCACAAACTCGCGCACAGTGTGGGTTTCCCCGGTAGCCAGCACATAGTCATCCGGCTGGGGTTGTTGGAGCATCATCCACATCCCCTCGACGTAGTCTTTGGCGTAGCCCCAGTCCCGCTTGGCATCCAGGTTGCCCAGGTAGAGCTTGTCCTGTTTGCCGGCCACAATGCGGCTGACGGCGCGGGTGATCTTGCGGGTTACAAAGGTTTCCCCTCGCCGTGGGCTTTCGTGGTTGAACAAGATACCGTTGCAGGCGAAGAGGTTGTAGGCTTCGCGGTAGTTGACCGTCTGCCAGTAGCCGTACACCTTGGCACAGGCATAGGGGCTGCGCGGGTAGAAGGGGGTGGTTTCCTTTTGCGGGATCTCTTGCACTAGGCCGAACATCTCCGAGGAGCCTGCCTGGTAAAACTTCACCCGGATCCCGGTGCGCTGCTGGTAGTCGCGGATGGCCTCTAGAAGACGCAGCGTGCCCATGGCCACTGCATCGACGGTGTATTCCGGCGCATCAAAGCTCACCCGCACGTGGGATTGGGCCCCCAGGTTGTACACTTCCGTCGGCTGCACCTGTTCCAAAATCCTGCGCAGGGTGGTGCCATCCGTGAGATCCCCGTAGTGGAGAAACAGCCTGGCCTGGGGGTTGTGGGCATCCACGTAGATGTGGTCGATGCGGTCGGTGTTGAAGGTGCTGGCGCGGCGGATGATGCCGTGAACTTCGTAGTTTTTCTTCAACAACAGCTCGGCCAGATAGGAGCCATCCTGTCCGGTGATGCCGGTAATTAGGGCACGTTGGGTCATAGAGCTGGGGGCAAAGACTAGGAAAACACCAAAAATCAAAATGGCCTGAGGCTCAAGTCCAATGGCAAAACTCAAACCTCAAAGCGGAGACCTTGAAGCTAGAACATTATAGTGCAGCGGGACTCCTTCTCCTCAGGCAGGGCCCGCCGAGGCACAGTCCTGACCGAGGGTGTGGTCTTTCAACCGCTGCAAAGCGGCAGTCAGGGCCATGGGCCAGGGATCCGGCTGGCGCAGTTGTCGCACTCCCTGGGGCAGGCACAGCACAGAGGCGCGGCTGGTGCGGGCAATGGCTTCCAGATCCGGCAAGGGATCCAGCAGCAGCCCTTTTTCCATAACTTTGCGCAAGAGCGGTTCGTAGCCAGGAGGCGGGGGCTCGTCAGCATGGCCCAACAAGTCTCCTTCAGGGCCGCGAAAGATCTGCTTGCGACCGGGAAGGGTGGCTTTGGCAAAGGAAGCTTTGGCCACCGGGATCCCGTTGATTTCCACCAATTTGTACACCCCGTTCACGCCTTCTCCGGTCACCAGGCGGGTGCCCACCCCATAACCGCTGATGGGGGCTTGGGAGCGATGCAGGCGCTCGATCTCGTATTCGTCCAAATCCCCACTGACGAACACCGGGGCGCCTTGAGGCAAAATTTGTTTCACCCGGCGAGAGAGATCTTCCAAATCTCCCGAGTCGATGCGCACCCCGCCGATTTCCCCCTGGGATCCCAGTTGATCTGGGCTTCTGGCCGCAAAGAGCTGGGCTGCTGTGCGCGCCCCTTGGATGGGATCGTAGGTATCGATTAGAAGCGCAGCTTGGGGAAAGTAGCGCCGAAAGGATTGAAAGGCGCGGGTTTCGTCTCCCGAGAGAGCAGCAATGGCCATCACTAGGGAATGGGCCATGGTTCCTGCCGGCTTGCGCCCCAATTTCAGGGCTGCCAAGACGTTGGAGGTGGCATTGAACCCTGCCGCCAGAGCCGCCCGGGCTGCCCACAGCCCCGCCTGGGGACCAAAAGCTCGCCGGGTGCCGAACTCCAACAAAATGGCCTCATCCCCTGCTGCATCTCGCATACGGGCCGCCTTGGTGGCGATCAGGGTCTGGTAGTTAAAGGTGGACAGCAGATAGGTCTCCACCAGTTGGGCTTGCCAGAGGGGGGCTTCCACCCGCAACAGGGGCTGGTTGGCGAAAATGGCGGTTCCTTCCGGCACCGCCCACACATCCCCCTCAAACCGGCAGCGGGCCAGCAGCTCCCAAAAGCGCTCCGGCGCATCGGCGAAAATGCCCGTTTCCCGCAGCGCTCGCAAAGCCTCGGGGGCGAAGCTCAGTTGCTGCAGATAGTCCACTGCCTGGGTGAGCCCCATGGCGATTAGGTAGCCATAGTCGGTGGGCAGCCGCCGCACAAACAGCTCAAAGGCAGCGGGCTGAGACTCTAGCCCTTCCCCCACGTAGCAGGCGGCCATGGTGAACTGGTACAGGTCGGTTAGCAGGCCATAGTCTTGGGGCCGCAACGACGAGAAATCAGGGCTCAACATGAAAAAACCTCAAGGCAGAAGCCGATGGGGAGCGATGGGATCGAGCAGAGAGCTGTCGCCAAGGTTATAGTGAAACTTACCATAAGTAAGCCTGCCTGTCCGGGATCCACCAGAAGCACCGCAACCCCCGAAAAGCTCGAAAAATCGGTCTCAACAAGACGCCAAATCCAAACTTAGCCGAGAACACAGGCGGCCATCTGGACAAAACCTCTTCCCCAACTTATAGTGAAACCAACCATAAGTACCAGCCCGACTTCCTTTAACCTTAGATTAACCTTAGATCAAGCTTGTGCAAGCCTGGTCAATCCAGCCCCCACCGGAAGAACGCCATGAATACCACTCTACAGGAGCTAACTGTTAAGGCTCCAGCGGGCCTTCCCCCCCACTTTGATCCGGAGCGGGTGGGAGAGATTTGGCGCGTGCCCTACCAACAGCGGGCAGCAGAAGCCGAGCTCTGGGCCAAGGAGCAAGGGATCCCGCCGGCAGAGGCGGATCGGGTGCGGGTGGGCTTGTTGCTCATTGATGTGCAGAACACCTTTTGCATTCCCGGCTTTGAGTTGTTTGTGGCCGGTTCCGGCGGATTGGGAGCGGTGGAAGACAATCGACGGCTTTGTCAGTTCATCTACCGCAATTTGGCTTGCCTCACCCAGATCATTGCCACTCTCGACACCCACACGGCCATGCAGATCTTCCACCCCGTCTTTTGGGTGGACGCGCAGGGAGCCCATCCTGAGCCGGCCACGGCCATTTCGGCAGCCGATATCCGCTGCGGACGCTGGCGGGTTAACCCCGCCATGGCTGCCAACCTCACCCAGGGGGATCTGACGCGGTTGCAGGTCTACGCTCTGCACTACGCCGAGCAGTTGGAGCAGGGGGGAAAATATCCCCTCATCGTCTGGCCCTACCACTCCATGCTGGGGGGGATTGGCCATGCCCTGGTGCCGGCGGTGGAGGAGGCGATTTTCTTTCACGGCATGGCCCGCTGCAGCCAGCCCAGCCTGCAGCTCAAGGGAGCCAATCCCTTGACGGAAAATTATTCCGTGCTTAGCCCGGAGGTTTTGACTGGGCCGGAAGGGGATCCCATCGACGAGAAAAATGAGCTCCTCATCCACCACCTGCTGCAGTTTGACGCCCTGATCGTGGCTGGCCAAGCCAAAAGCCACTGCGTGGCCTGGACGGTGAGCGACCTGCTGCAAGAGATCCAGGCCACGGATCCCAGCTTGGCCAAGAAAGTCTACCTTCTGGAGGACTGCACCTCGCCGGTGGTGATTCCCGGCGTTGTGGATTTCAGCGAACAGGCGGAGGCCGCCTTCGCCCGCTTTGCGGAAGCAGGAATGCACCGAGTGCGCTCCACGGATCCCATCTGGGAGTGGCCTGAGTTTCCCCGGGATCCCAGCTGACCTCCAACATCCGGTATGATGCAGCAGGATCCTCTGCTGGAGCAGCCCTGTGTACGGTCGCGGTAGCGGTGCGGAGCACTCTCGCGGTAGCGGTGCGGAGCACTTTTGGGATCCCCGCCCTGAGGCCAGTTCCACCGTCTCCAGCAGTCTGCGCCCCCCCAGCGGTGCCCGGGATCTCCTGCCGCGGGAAGTACAACGGCGGGAGAAGCTGGAGGCTCAGCTGACCCGGGTTTTCCGGCGCCATGGCTACCAGCGCATCATCACTCCCACCCTAGAGCGGCTGGAAACGCTGCTGGCGGGGGGATCCATCCGCGCTGAGTCGGTGCTGCAACTGCGGGATGGCGAAGGGACGATGCTGGGGCTGCGCCCCGAGTTCACTGCTTCCATTGTGCGGGCGGCAGCCACCCGTCTAGCCGGTGGGCCTTTGCCGTTGCGGCTCTACTACCACGGCAGCGTTTTTCGCAACAGCCGGCGGGAGGAGGGATCCTACAGTAGCCAGGAGTTTTTTCAGTCCGGAGTGGAGCTGATCGGGGCAGGGGGATGGCTGGCAGATGCCGAGATTCTGCTGCTGCTGGCCGATTGCATTCGCTCGATCGGCATCTCTTCTTGTGTAAACGGGACGGAGGCCGCCTGGACGCTGCTGCTGGGAGATGTCAGCCTCACCGAGAGTTTGCTCAGCGCCGTTGCCCCCACGGCTCAAGCGGCAGTGCGCCGTGCCATTGCCCAGCTCGACTACGTTTACCTGGAATCGGCCCCTCTGCCGGAAGCCGCCCGCCAAATTGGCTTGCAGATTCTGGGGCTGCGGGGACAGCCCGGCTCAGTTCTTTCTGACCTGGCTCAGTTGCCTGTGCCGCCTGAGCGGCTGCGGGATCTGCGGCAGCTCTGCCAGGTGCTGGAGGAACACGGGGTGCGGGTGGTGCTGGATCTGAGCTTGTTGCAAACCCTGGCCTACTACACCGGTATCGTTTTTCAGGCAGTGGCGAGCGGGGAGGTCATTGCTCTGGGGGGGCGCTACGACCGGCTGCATGCTCTCTACAGCCCTCAGCAGGTCGAACAGCCGGGGATCGGCTTTACCCTTCTGCCGGATACGCTGCTGCGGCTCTTGCCCCCCGATCCCCAAACCGAGGAGATGGGCTGCAAACGGTTGGTGGTGCCCCTGGTGCCGGCAGGGATCCCGGCGGCGCTGGCCTTGGCCGCCCGCTGGCGAGAAGAGTGCACCGCACCGCTGACGCGAACGGAGGCGGTGGAGCTGGAATTGCTGGATCGGGCCCCTGAAGAGATCGAAGCCTATGCCCGCCAATGTCGGATCCCGGAGATCGCCTGGGTACAAGCCGACGGCAGCTACCACATCACCCACCCGGGCTAATGCTGGCAAGGTTGACCTCCCAACAGAGACGGGGCTGCACCAGTTGCAACAGGTGTTGGCGAATGCGTTCCAACTGCCGGATGGCGCTCTGCACCCCTGGCGCAAACGGCTGACGGGATCCCTGCGCCCAAAAATGCTGCTGCAAATAATCGATCAGCCACAGTTGTGCCGGCAGCTCCAAACTGGCCACCGCTCTGCCCAATTCCAATGCCTGCTGGAGAGAAGAGTGCCAGGGCCAACGTTTGAGTTCCTCAAGGAGCGACGGCGGGATCTGCTGCAGGTGCTGGTGGGCCAGCAAGGCCAAGCCGGGGCTGCCCTGGGCCAAGGCAATCAGCTCGGATCGAGGGATCCCTGCCAGATCTGGGCAACCCAACCCACTCAGCACCCGGTCGACCTCTTCTGGGCTGAGGCGGCGAAAAGGCACCATCTGGCAGCGGGACAACAGCGTCGGCAACAGCGAGGCCGCCTGGGGGGCGATGAGTATAATATGGGCTGGGCCTGGCTCCTCCAGGGTTTTCAACAAAGCATTGGCAGCGCTTTCCGCCAAGGTTTCGGCTCCCTCCAGCACCACCACCGCTCCCGATCGCGTAAGCGGGACGGAGTCCTTTAGCG
>NZ_JANSIB010000082.1:7398-14189 GCF_047461895.1 Synechococcus sp. R55.8
GCGTAAGCGGGACGGAGTCCTTTAGCGGGGCGGAGCCCTTTCGCTGGGCTCGAATCGGCTTGCGGGCACAGAAGCGGGATACCCCCTGCACCTGCTCCAGGCGAATTTGGGGCGGCGAGCGCCGTTGCAAGGTTTGCGCCTCCGGGGAGTCTGCCGCAATTAGGCGGCCTTGGTGCAGGTAGGTGGGGCTGACCCAGTGGAGATTGGGATGGTTGCCCGCCAGCAGCCAACGGCAGTGGGAGCACTTGCCGCAAGGGATCCCGGAGCTGGATTCGCACAAGAGGGCCTGGGCAAACCAACGGGCCATCAGCTTCCGCCCCACCCCTTGGGGGCCCAAGAAGCAGTAGCTGGAAGTCACCCGCCCCTTCTCCAGGGCCGCCACAAGCAGTCGTGCCGCCATCTCCTGCCCGACAATGTGCTGTGGAGGCAAGACCTTCATCCGCTTGACGGTCTCGGCGCTCGGACGGAGTTCTGGCATATCTCAGCATCCGCTGGCAGAAGCTGGCAGGAAATGTTTGCGAAAATACTGCAGCGTCTCCGGTCGCAATAACCCCCGCTCCACCAAGGGATCCCCCCAGTGGGGCGAAGATTCATCCATCGGCGGCAAGGACTCCAGCACTTCAGCAGCCAACAAGTCGGCAGCCTTGAGGAACTCTCCCACCGTGCGGCACCCCGACAAACGGGCAGAATACCCCCCATCCGCAAAGAACTTGATCGTGGTTGCCTTCAGGCCGGTACACTCGCCAATGACCGCAGTCAGCTTGCCCCCCGACTGTTGCCAGCGGCTGAGGATGTCTTGGATCTGGGGCCGATCCAGCAAGCCCGCTGCCTGCAAGTTTTGGAACAGATGCCTGGCCCAGGGGGTGAGTTCCGCCAGCAAAGGATCCGTCGGCGTGTCCTCAGGATTGGCGGGAAGCTCCCCGGCATCGGTCGCAGGTTCCTCCAGTCTCCTCGTAAGGACTGTGTTTCGCTCACGCGAACGTGCTGGCTCATCTTTGGCGGTTGAGCCAGAGAAGTTGGCTGCTCTCAACTGAGCCTGCGCTGCCTCGGCGATCAGCTTTTGCTGTTCGTAACTCACCTGCAGCAGACGGTTGCGATTCTGCTCAATCTTGAGGTTCTCCTGTAAAGTCTCCAAGCTCTGTCGGTAGGCCGCTAGCAGCTCTCGCGCATCTCGCAGTTCCACCGTCAAGTTGGCCTGCTGCTGTTGAAGGGCGCTGAGGCGGGATCCCGTGGTTTTCAGTTGTTGTTGAGCTTGCTCCAAGGCTTCTTGGCGGGCTTGCAGGGATCCCTCCAGTTGGACAATGCGCTGGTCGGCCTCGGCCCGTTCTGCCCTGAGCTGGTGGATCAGGGCTTGGCTCTGCTGCAGTTGCTCCTCCAGTTGGGCAAGGTGCGCTTCGTAGTCACGGTTGGCTGCCATCAGCTGTGCTATTTCCGCTTGCAGTTGTTGTAGCTGCGCCTGTAAGCTTTCCACCTGCTCTGGGGGAACATAGCCGGAAAGCCGCGCCATTTGGGCCTCGTGCTCTTGCTGTAGCTGGGCGTAGCGCTCTTGCCACATCTGCAAAGCGGCCCTCAGCTCCGCAATCTGTTGCTCCAAGGCGGCAACCTGCTCTGGCCAGAAGGAATCCAGATGCCGGGATGGGGCAGCTTCTGGCTCTGCAGCTTGCTGGGCAAGTTGGGCCTGCAGCTGATCCCGCCCCGACCGGAGCTGCTGGAGCTGCTGGAGCGCCGCTTCCAATTGAGCGCGTAGGTCAGCCACAACGCTGCTGGGCACCGAGTCCAACTGGCGTTTCTGCAGAATCTGGATTTGCTCTTGCAACTGCTCCAATTCCGACTGATAGCAATCTTGCTGGGTTTGCAACTGCCGCTGCGCCCTTTGCTCAGCAGCGCGGGCAAGAGCCAGCTCCGTTTCCAGCCTTTGCAGTTGTTCCCGCCAAACCCGCAAATCCTGCTGCAACGTTGCCTGGTGCTGGAGCTCTGCTTGTTGGAGACGGATGGTGGCTTCCAGTTTTTGAATGCGCTGCTGATACTGGTTTTGAAAATCGGCAATCTGCTGGTTCATGTTGGCCAGGATCCGATCCCATTCCTGTTCCTGGAGCTCGATTTGTAGCCGCAAGGCTTCCACTTGCTTGCGGTAGTCAGCCAAGGTGGCCGGTTGAGGCTCATCGGCAAAGGGATCCGAGGCTGCCGCGGCTAATGTTCCAGGGATGGAATCTCCCCCAGCCGCAGATTCAAGACTCGGCGGCTGAACCGTACTCTCTCTCCTGGCCTCTTCGGGTGCAGGCCAATCCTGAGCTGGGTCTTCTCGGCCAGGAATTGTCGATCTTCGGGGGATAGGCTGAACCTCGGGTACGGGATCCTTAGCCAAAAAAGGCTGCAGTGCTTCCCACGCATTGGGGGAAGCCATCCGTTGCAGTTGCACCTGAACATCCAAGGCGCGATCCAAAATGGCTGGCTGTACCCAGCCTTTCCAGGTGAGAATCTCCCCCAATTTCCGCCCGTAGCGACGCTGTTGGGCCAGAGCAACCCGCAACTGCTCAAAATCCAAGTGGCCCAGTGCCACCAAAATCTCTCCCAGAGAAAGAGACTGGCTGGGCAGGAGGCGGTAGAGATCAGCCAGAGTGAGCCAGCCGTGCTCGAGACAAACTTCTCCCAACTTGAGGTGGTTTTGCTGTTGCTCTCGCAGAGCCTGAGCCAACTGGGATTGGGAGATCAGACCCGCCCGCAGCAAACGCTGTCCCAGCGGCAAGCTCGACTCAGCCTCACCGTCAGCAGCACCCCGCCCCTCCAGAAAGGGGAATGGGGTAGAGCCACTCTGGGAGGAAGAGGAGCGCGGAGGCATCAATAAAGTTCCCAGTTTAGGACTGTGTTGTTGCTGTACTTTAGCTTATCGCCCCTCAGGATAAAGCACAAAGAGATGCCAACGCCACATTGACCAGAAAACTGGGTTACAAGCCCCGCCCTTTATGACGGCTTCTTGATACAGTAACTGCGAACTCCGCCAGCTTGTTCGCCTGCGGCGGCACTGAGTGCTTCGTGGTGCAGTACCTCTTACTAGAGGGACATTAGAGGGACAAAGTATCTGGGAGTCTCTTCCCAGTAATTAGGGCGGCGGCATCCCTCTTCGTGCATAGGGATGGAGCAGTACAGCCTGTTAAGGAATCAAGGGGCACAGTAGCAACACCTAGCAAACCAACTTCGGAAGCAGAATGGATTGATGAGTAGTCAAGAGGTCTCTGCTATCTGCTCCATCCCATACTTCCCGGCTCTGGAAAACTGCCGGATAAAAGGCTTCAATACCGACCACATCCTCTCAATCGGATTCAACTCTGGTGCATACACAGGCAGGTCTATGATCCGCGCACCTGTTCCTTGAATCAAACCCTCCACTTCCGAACTCTAATCACCACCTTCCGCGCATCCAGTTCCGGACATGAGTCACTTTGCAAAAACTCCAGAAAATTGCTCTTCCGCATTCCACCCTTGATAACACAACAGCCTACTGCCTCTCTCCAGGAAATAGCTTCAATAATCTTATGTTTTTTCCCTTTGCATCTCTGACGGTAACTGTAAGCTCTTTGACTGCGTAAACTCCGAGATACCCCTCCGTTCCATTGCCTCTCACACCCTTGTCTGGTCTAGAATAGCTATATCTTCCACTGGTATATTCTTGACTTCTTAGCTATAGGCTAATTGTTGCCTTTGCACCTCCTCTTCTCTGATTTTTACACTGCGGTAATTCTTTTTTAGCGTCATTCCTCGCTTTTTTAAAAAGTTGTCTATCGTAACAGCACTCACATCAGTATCCAGTTGCTCTCGTAGCAGTTCCTGATACTACCACGGATAATAGTTCAGGCGCCTTTCAATGACCGTCATAACTTCTTGCCGGTGTTGTTCCAGAATACCTACTCGCTTTGTGCCGACTTTCTTGGGGGATAAATCCTGAGTTTGTTGATACTGATGCACCCAGTGGTGCAGTGTTCTTTGGGTTACCATGAACTGTTCCGCTACCTGGCGAGTGGAGGTCTTGCCTGCCTGATAAGCTGCCACAACTCTTTGGGATAAATCTAACAAATAGGTTGGTATATATCTCTCTTTTCTCTTGGATACTTGTATCCTAATTCATAGGCTGTAATCGGTGAAGTGCCAAAAATGATTCTGATTCTTGTTTCAGCATCGTTGCCGAGCAACCGCTAGGGTGTAGAGACGCGGATCTTCGACAAGAGGATCCCTAGAAAAGAAGGAGAAAAAAATCATGTCCACCAGCACCCTTGTCCGTTGTGCCTGTGAACACTGCAACTGCAGCTTCGAGAGCAGCCAAGGCTATCGCTACGAAGGCCAACTCTACTGCAGCGAAGCCTGTGCCACCCACAATCACGAGCACCCCTCCGCTTGTTGTGTGGCTTCCCACTGCTGTCAATAAGCAGGTCACCAGGCCTTCTTGGGGATCCCAAGCTGCTTTTCTCCCCAGGCAGTTTTTGATAGGCTCCTAGGAACCTTTATCCCTGTCGAGCTTGCATGGAATACCGCTGGGAGCTGCTGCCCACTCCCCCCCAGTTCAATCCGCAACTGAGCCGGGAATATGGCAAGTATGCGGCCAAGGTGATGGCTCTGCGGGGTCTGCACACCTGGGAGCAGGCGCAGGCCTTCGTGGATCCCGAACACTATTCCCCCACACCACCAGCATCCCTGCCGGATCTGGAGCGGGCGGTGGCGCGGCTGCTGCAGGCACGGGAAAGGGAAGAGACCCTGTGCATTTGGGGGGACTTTGACTGCGATGGTGTCACCAGTACCAGTCTCCTGCTCTCGGCGTTACAACCCTTGGGCTTCCGAGTCCAGTTCTCCATACCGCTGCGCAGCACCGAGGGGCACGGGCTCAATCCTCAACGGCTACAGCAGGTGCTGGCCCAGGGCTGCCAAGTGATCCTGACGGTGGATTGCGGGGTGGGCAATGCTGCCGAAATTGCCATGGCCCAAGCCCAGGGGGTGGACGTGATCGTGACGGATCACCACATGCTGCCGGATCCCTTGCCCGCTGCCTATGCGGTGGTCAACCCCTTGCGATTGCCGGCTGAACATCCGCTGCGCTTCTTGCCGGGGGTGGGAGTGGCCTACAAGTTGGCGGAGGCGCTCTACCAAGCCCTAGGGATCCCTGGTGTCGAGCAGCACCTGGATCTGGTGGCGGTGGGAATTGTGGCCGATGTGGCGGTGTTGCAGCGGGAGTGCCGCTACTTGGTGCAGCGGGGCCTGCCGGTGCTGGCCAGTACGCAGCGCCCGGGGTTGCGAGCTCTGCTGGCCCAGGTTAGCAACGGCCAGCTCCAGAGGTCGCCGACAGCCCAGGATATTGCTTTTCGCATCGCCCCCAAGTTGAACGTCATTGGCCGCTTGGAAGACGCCAGCTTAGCAGTGGAGCTGCTGACCACCTCCGATCCAGAGCGGGCCCAGGCGCTGGTGCAACGGTTTGTTGCCCTTGACGAAGAGCGCCGGCAGCTCACCCAGCAAGTGATCCAAGAGGCCAGCCAACAGGTAGAGAGCTTGGATCTGACCCGGGAAGGAGCCATTGTTCTGGCGGAAGCCGGCTGGAACCCAGGGGTTCTAGGGATCGCGGCGGCGCACTTGGTGGAGCAGTATAACTGCCCAACGGTGTTGATCGCCAAAGACGAAGCGGCGGGACGGGGCTATGGGTCGGGCCGTTCCCTGCCAGGGGTGAACCTGGTGGAGGCCATCGAGGCCGTGCGCCCCCTCTTGCGGCGGGGAGGCGGACACCCCATGGCCGCCAGGATCCAAGTGGATCTGGCTTGCCTGGCCGCTGTGCAACTGGCGTTGCAGCGGGAGCTGGCCGCGCGGGTTAGCCCGGATCAGCGGGCTCGCGCCTTGGCGGTGGAGATTATCCTCGACTGGGAGCTACTGGTCTCTCAGGATCGGGATGGGGTGGCAGAGCTGGATGAGGTGTATCGGCAATTGCAGCTTCTGCAGCCCTTTGGGCACGGCAACCCCAACCCCGTCGTTGCCTTGATGAACTTCCGTCCCAATAGCTCCAACCTGGGAGTCTCCCGCAATGGCCGCCACCTCAAGTTTGAACTCCAAGGCTCGCCGGGATCCCGTACTCTGTGGTTTTGGCAGGCCGGAGAAGAGCTGGAGCGCTGGCAAAAATGCCAGGCTTTGGACATCGCCCTCCAGTTGGAGGCGGATGACCGGGGCAGACAGCCTTGGCAGGGCAAAGTGCTGGCGGTGCGCCCTGCGGGAGAGTGGCAGGCACCCACCATTTCCGCCCCTCGCCTACAGATCCAAGATTCTCGGCAGAAACCCCTGCCGGATTCGCAGCAGGGGGCCATCTGTTACGACGGGCAGGAGGCCGAGAACTTTGTTCCACCACCAAAAGGGGCAAAGCTGGTACTGGCCCGCTGGCCCTGGTTACCGGCGGACTTGGCACAACTGCTGCAACAGGCACAGCCCCGAACCCTGATCCTGACTGCTTCTGGCCACCGCTGGGAGCAGATCCCCCAGCAGATTGCCCAACTGCAAGCGCTGTGGCAAGCAGGCCGACGGGATCCCGAGGATCTGGCTGCGGCAACCGGCTTTCCCCGGCAGTGGCTGGCGGAACTGGACAGTCCGGAGCAGATCCCCACGCTACTGATGGGCCGCCTTCAGGAATCCCAAGCCTTTCACCGCTGGCTGGACGAGGCCAGCCCCACCCAGATTGCCCAACTGTGTCAGCGGCTAATGCAATCGGATCCCCTCTCAAGAGAGACAAGAGAGAAAAGAGAAAAGAACGGAGAGTAGTGAGAAGGGAG
>NZ_JANSIB010000083.1:0-2344 GCF_047461895.1 Synechococcus sp. R55.8
CTCCATCCGGGTTGGCTGGTAAGTCCATCATAGAGGGGCTGCTCTGTCGCGACAGCGTTGTGGAGCAACAATGGGCCATAGATGGGACGGGATCCCTTTCTATTCGACCCATTGAGCAGTCATCATCAGGTGTCCAAGTTCTCGATCCGAACCGGCTCAAGAGGTTCTGCCAGCGGAAACCCCAACACCTGGGCATAAAAGTAAAGCTCTGCCTCCAAAGCCCGTTTGATGTTGGCCGCCTGGCGAAAGCCGTGTTGCTCTCCCTCGAAAGGCACATAGGCCACCGGGATCCCTTTGGCCCGTAGGGCTGCCACCATCCTCTCTGCCTGATTGGGGGGCACGATGGCGTCTTCCAAGCCTTGAAAGAAGATAACCGGACAATTGAGGCCCTCTAGGTGATGAATGGGGGAGCGCTCCCGGTAGAGATCCCGTCGCTCTGGGTAGGGGCCAATAAGGCTGTCCAAGTAGCGAGACTCGAACTTGTGGGTCTCCTGGGCTAGGGCTTCCAGATCGCTCACCCCGTAGTAGCTGGCACCCGCCCGGAAGACCCTGTGGAAGGTCAAGGCCGCCAACGTGGTATAGCCACCAGCGCTGCCACCCTGAATGAGCAGCCGTTCCCCATCCACCTTGCCCTGTTCTGCCAAAAATTGGGATCCGGCAATGCAATCTTCCACATCTACCAGGCCCCACCGGCCTTTGAGAGCATCCCGATAGGCCCGCCCATAGCCGCTGCTGCCCCGGTAGTTCACATCCAAAACGGCAATCCCCCGACTGGTCCAGTATTGGATCCCCAGGTTGAGCACGGCTGCCGTCGCCCCGGTGGGCCCGCCGTGGCTTTTCACCAATAGGGGTGGCTTTTCGCCAGTGGGAGCAACAAAGTCGCGGTTCTTGGGGGGATAGAAGAAAGCATAGGCCACTGCCTTGCCGCCGCCGGTGGGAAAAACAATAGGCTCTGGGATCGACAGATAGTCGGGATCCACCGCCACGCTGCTGGAACGGGCCACCACCTCCACTTGGCTGGAGGGTAAGTCTAGGCAGACCAAGGCAGTGGCTTCCGTCGGGGATCCGGCCAGGAAAGCGGCTTTTTCCCCACTCACCTGCAAACCGCTGATCTGGGTGTAGGGCAAGGGGATCCCTGCCAACTGTCCTGAATGGGGATCCAGATAAGCCAGATGAGACAGCCCGTCTTGTTCATAACAGGCCAGGATGCGCCCATCCCCAGCAAAGCCGTAGGTGCTCAGGCCAAACACCCACTGCGGCTCTCCAAACTCCGCTTCCATAGGGCAGAGGGGAATGGGGCCCTGGGGATCCCAGCGATAGAGGTTCCACCAGCCGCTGCGATCCGAAACAAAGTAGAGATCCCCTTGCGGTGACCACTGGGGCTGGAAGATCGACTCGGCAGGGCCACCGGCCAGCTTTTGAGGTTCTCCCAAGCTGCCGTCAGGGTTCACCTCAGACCGCCACAGCTCTGTGCCGTCCCAGGGCATTTGGGGGTGATCCCAGGTCAGCCATACCAAGGTCTGGCCATCGGGGCTGAGGCGAGGGTTGGCATAGAAATTGTGCCCAGAGGCCAAAACGCGCTGGGATCCGCTTTCCAAGTCAATCGAGACAAGGCTGTTTTCCGGCTCTCCCTGGCGGCTGTGATCTTCCCGCACACAGAGGATGCGTCCACGCGCCCGATCCACCACCCCATCTGCATAGCGATAGGGGCCTGCTTCCGTCAGGGGCTGGGGATCTGAACCCGGCAGCAGGCGGTAGAGCCGTTGGTCAGCGAAGTTGCAAAAATACACTACCCCTGCCGACACCCAATAAGCTCCACCCCCATACTCATGCACCCGTGTCCGCACATTGAAAGGTGCCGGTGTCAGCTCCACCAGGATCCCGTCGGCAGAGCGCCGCATCAACACATTGCGCCCTTTTTCTTGCGGGCGGCCCTCCGTCCAGTAGAGATCCCCCTGATCCCAAACCATCTGTCCCAAGCGCAGGGATCCCGTCACCACCAGGTCAGCGGTAATCGGGGATCGCCAAGATCCATAGCCGGCCTGCTGCACCATAGGCTGTTAATTCTCCACCCCAGAACCCCTATTATGCCGGCAGCAAGGGATCCCTGCCTCTGCCTGCAGCCTGCGGGGAAAGGGCTCGGATTCTGGGAAAAGGTATCCCACGATACAATTCTCTCCGGGCCGAATGGGTTTGATGGAACACGTTAAGGCAACAGGGATGCACAACGCTTTCTCGACTGCAGGATTAGCCTTTTCCTCTGTTGAGGTTGGGAAGGCATTCGGTGAAAGCCTCAGCTGAGCGCAGTTGGGCAGGTTCAACACATGGGCGAGGTGATGAGCTA
>NZ_JANSIB010000083.1:2444-6109 GCF_047461895.1 Synechococcus sp. R55.8
ATCAAAGAGATCAATGCCGCCGGTGGGGTTTTGGGCAAGCAGATCGAGCCGATTATCGAGGATGGGGCTTCCGATTGGCCAACCTTTGCCGAGAAAGCCACCAAATTGATCGATGTGGACAAGGTGGCAACGGTATTCGGCTGCTGGACTTCGGCCAGTCGCAAAGCGGTTTTGCCGGTGTTTGAATCCAAGCAGCACCTGCTCTGGTATCCCGTGCAGTACGAAGGACAAGAGTGCTCCAAAAACATCTTCTACACCGGCGCTGCCCCCAACCAGCAGATCGAGCCTTCGGTGGAATGGCTGCTCAAGAACAAGGGCAAAGAGTTCTTCCTGGTGGGATCCGACTATGTGTTCCCCCGCACGGCCAACACCATCATCAAGGCCCAGTTGGAAGCCCTGGGGGGCAAAGTGGTGGGTGAAGACTATCTGCCTTTGGGCAACACAGAAGTTACCCCCATCATCAGCAAGATCCGGGCCGCTCTTCCCAATGGCGGTGTGATCTACAACAGCTTGAACGGCGACAGCAACGTGGCCTTTTTCAAACAGTTGAAAGGGGCAGGGCTGGGGCCGGATCGCTATCCTTCCATGTCCGTCAGCATTGCTGAAGAAGAGGTACAGGCCATCGGCCCCGAATTCTTGGAAGGGCACTTCGCCGCCTGGAACTACTTTATGACGGTGGATACGCCTGCCAACAAGAAGTTTGTGGAAGCTTTCAAGGCAGAATACGGCCAAAACCGCGTCACCAACGACCCGATGGAAGCCGCCTACATCATGGTTTACATCTGGAAGCAGGCAGTGGAAAAAGCGGGAACAGTGGAAATCGACGCCGTGCGGCAGGCAGCCTATGGCCAGACCTTTGATGCCCCAGAAGGCTTGGTAACCATGAACACCAATCACCACCTGACCAAGTATGTGCGGATCGGCCAGGTGCGCTCTGACGGTTTGTTTGATGTCATCTTTTCTACGGATGCCGTGGAGCCGCAGCCCTGGAACCAGTTTGTGGCAGAGACCAAGGGCTTTGCCTGCGATTGGTCAGATCCGGCCAAGGGCGGTCGCTACAAAGTCAGCTAGTCCTGGCCAGGGCTGGGATCCCTTGCCGTTTGGATAGGGTCGGGGATCCCGCCTAGATGCTCGGTTAGCCTCCCTAGTTTAGTTGGAAGGAGGATCCCCTGCCCATGACCTTGCTCCTGGACAGCTTGTTCAACGGCCTTAGCATCGGCACCGTCTTGCTGATAGCCGCCTTGGGCTTGGCCATTGTTTTCGGCCTCATGGGGGTCATCAACATGGCCCATGGGGAGCTGATGATGTTGGGGGCCTACACCACTTTTGTGGTTCAAAATGCCTTTCGTCCCCTAGGGGATCCCTGGCGGGATCTGTACATCTTTCCAGCTTTGGTAGCTGCCTTTGCCGTCACGGCTCTGGTGGGACTAGCCCTCGAGCGGGGGGTGATTCGCTTTTTGTATGGCCGACCCTTGGAGACCCTTTTGGCCACCTGGGGCGTGAGCCTGATCCTGCAGCAGTTTGTGCGCAGCGTCAATTGGGTGCTGGCTTTCCGCTTGGGGGCCTTCGCGGTGCTCTTTTTTGGCGGCTGGTGGCTCTTGGCCAGGCGAACGGATTGGCCGCGCCTCAAAGGGTGGACGCTGGCGCTGCTACTGGTGCTTTCCACGGCCATTGCAGCGGTGGGGGGGCGGGTGCTGGCGCAAACCTATGCTTTAGCAGTCACTCAACCCTGGTTTGGAGCCCAGAACAAAGATGTGACCGCTCCCCGTTGGCTGGGGGGTGGGATCCCGGTGGGCAGCCTGTTTTTGCCCAATACCCGCCTGTTTATCATCGCCCTCACTGTCTTCTGCATCCTAGGGCTGTACTTCTTCTTGCAACGCACCCGCTGGGGGCTGCGCATCCGGGCGGTTACCCAAAATCGGGCCATGAGCGCCTGTGTAGGGATCCCCACGCAAAAGGTGGATGCCCTTACCTTTGCCATCGGTTCGGGTCTGGCGGGAGTGGCCGGCGTGGCGGTCAGCCTGCTGGGATCCGTGGGGCCGAACACCGGCCAAAACTACATCGTGGATACCTTTATGGTGGTCGTCGTGGGGGGTGTCGGTAAGCTTTTGGGCAGCATTGTGGCAGCGCTTGGGATCGGGATTGCCAACTTTGTCATCGGCTCAGGGACGCTGGCTTTGATTTTTCCCAACGTGCCCATCCTGACCGATACCCTCAACTTTTTTGCCACCACGAGCATGGCCAAGGTGATGGTCTTTGCTTTGATCGTGGCCTTTTTGCAGGTGCGACCTCGGGGCCTTTTCCCCGAAAAAGGTCGTATGGTGGATGCCTAGGGAATGATCTCGCTTGGCGAAAACTCTAGGACCAGACTCTCCATCTTCTACTCCCTCACAAAGCCCATGAAACTGGTTCATTCCCCCCGTGCTGATCATGAAGTGGCTGCTCCCGCCGCGGGTGGGGATCCCAATTCTTCTCGCAAGCTTCTGTGGGAGGCCGGGATCCTCATCGTTTTGGTGCTGGCCTTGATCTTTGTGGCCCCAACTGTGCTGTCTGGCTTTCGGCTCAACTTGTTGGGGCGGTTTCTGGCCCTCAGCATTGTAGCTTTGGGAATCGACCTCATCTGGGGCTATACCGGCATGCTCAGTCTGGGACATGGGGTGTTCTTCGCCTTGGGGGGCTACGCTCTGGGGATGCACCTGAAATTGCAATTGCCGGAAGGTCAGATACCGGAGTTTTTCAGCCTCTACGGGGTAACGGAATTGCCCTGGTTTTGGTATCCCTTTTATTCGTTTCCGTTTACGGCTGTTGCTGTGGTCTTGATCCCGGCTTTGGTGGCGGCAGCCCTGGGGTATTTGGTGGTGAGAAATCGCATCCGAGGGGTTTATTTTTCCATTTTAACTCAGGCCACCACGATTATTTTCTTTAACTTCTTCAACGGCCAACAGCGCTTAATCAACGGCACCAACGGCCTGACCAACTTCCAGACTTTGTTTGGCCTAGATGTCAACTCGTCCGAAATGCGCTTTGCTGTCTATGTCACTACAGTTCTGGCGGTGGTTTTGGCTTACCTTCTCTGTCGTTGGCTGACCAGCGGCCTATTCGGTCGGATCCTGGTAGCCATTCGAGATGACGAGCCGCGGGTTCGTTTTTCCGGCTACGATCCCACCGGCTTTAAAGTTCTGGTGTTTGCCGTGTCTGCTGCCCTGGCGGGTGTTGCCGGAGCTTTGTTTACCTTGCAAACTGGGATCATCTCTCCCAATGCGATGGCCGTTCCCTTTTCCATTGAGATGGTAATCTGGGTGGCGGTGGGCGGTCGGGCCAGTTTGGTGGGGGCGGTGCTGGGGGCTCTGTTGGTCAACTTTGCCAAGAGCTTGCTGAGCGAAAATTTTCCCGAAATTTGGTTGTTTTTCCAGGGGGGATTGTTCCTGCTGGTGGTGCTGGTGTTGCCGGATGGACTGGTGGGTTGGGTGCGCACCCAAGGCAGGCAGCTTTGGGTCACTGTCCAGCTTTGGCGCAGGCGTTTGGCAGATACTTCCCCAGCTTAAATCTGGCTTTCTGTCGATGTGCATCATACGCAAGGTGCAAGTTCAGAGTAAAAGGATCCCAGATCTGATGGGTAAGCCAGCGATGCCAAGTGTCCTCTCTTATTTATTTGATGGGTTGAG
>NZ_JANSIB010000083.1:6209-12187 GCF_047461895.1 Synechococcus sp. R55.8
TTTGATGGGTTGAGAACCCTGTTCGCCCTCTGCCCTTTCCGTTCTTGGATGTGATCCCCATGCTTACTGCAGCTCCCACCGCCACCCGACAAATTTTACAAACTCAGGATCTCACCGTCAGCTTTGATGGCTTCAAGGCTTTGGACAGGCTGAACTTCTCTCTGGAGGAAGGGGAGCTGCGGGTGGTCATCGGCCCCAATGGGGCAGGCAAGACTACGTTTCTCGATGTGCTGACGGGCAAGGTTAAGCCTACTCGAGGCCGGGTGCTGTTCAAAGGAAAGGATCTGGCCAAGCTCAAGGAACACGAGATCTCGATTTTGGGTGTTGGGCGCAAGTTTCAGACGCCGCGGGTCTATCAAAACTTGAGCGTGCGAGAAAACTTGGAGCTATCCCTCAACCCTGACAAAAGGGTTTTTTCCACCCTATTGGGCAAAAAGCATCTGCGAGAAAAAACGGATGCTCTTTTGGAAACCATTGGCCTCAGCCGTAAGGATCGGGTTCCGGCAGGGCTGCTTTCCCACGGAGAAAAGCAATGGCTGGAGATCGGCATGGTGATTGCTCAAGATCCGGATTTGCTGCTGCTGGATGAATGCGTGGCCGGGATGACGGACAAAGAAACAGAAGCTACAGGAGAGTTAATTCAATCCTTAGCCCAAAGCCACACCATTTTGGTGATCGAACATGACATGGTGTTTGTCCGACAAATTGCCCGCAAGGTTACCGTTTTACACCAAGGCTCGGTGCTGTGCGAAGGTACCTTTGAGGATGTGAAAAACGACCCGCGAGTGATTGAGGTCTATCTCGGATCCCACAAGGGGAAAAACTAAGCAAAGAGGCTATAGTTCTGTATCTAATCGACTCATGCGCAGGCCTATGAATACGGAAAACGCGACCGCAACACAAAACTTATCCCGAGATGGATCCGGGCCTCTCCTGGAGGTCTCCAACTTGAGGGTTTACTATGGTCAGAGTTTAATTGTGAAGGATCTCTCTTTTAAGATCTTTCCCGGCCAAGCGGTTTGCCTTCTGGGCCGCAATGGTATGGGCAAAACCACCACGCTTAAAGCCCTGATGGGACTTCTGAAAGACTGCACAGGCAAAATTGCTTTTGAGGGCCGTCCTATCAACCATTACCCTCCCAATTGGCGAGCCCGCGCCGGTATTGGCTATGTACCCCAAGGTCGAGAGATATTTCCCCGCCTAACGGTTGAGGAAAACCTGCTGGTGGGGCTAGAAGCGGCACCGGACAGAGAACGGATCATACCTGAGTTTGTCTATGACCTATTCCCAATTCTGCGTTCTTTTCTTAAACGGCTGGGTGGGGATTTGAGCGGTGGGCAGCAGCAGCAACTGGCCATCGCCAGAGCTTTGGTGGCGGAGCCCAAACTTTTGCTCCTGGATGAGCCCACAGAAGGGATCCAGCCCTCTATCATTATCGAGATCGAAGAAGCCATCAGCCGCATTCAAAAGGAGCGGGGCGTTTCGGTGTTGCTGGTGGAGCAGTATTTTGAGTTTGCCCAAAGCCTAGCCGATTACTTTTATCTTATGGAAAATGGATCCCTTATCATGGAGGGGCCGACTGACCAAATGGACGAAGAAAAAGTCCGAGCTCACCTTTCTATCTGAGGTGGCACCTGGAGAGCCTGAAAACCTCTATAACTTTTTTGAGAGCGGCAAATGGCATCCTGCATGTTCCAGAGACCTTGCCTAAACTTCTGGAAAAGCGAGAAGTCCACCTGCGAGGGGATAGGCTAGGGTTAGCCCTGGGCTTCCTTGAGCAGCAGCGTTGGCTAAGCTAGAAACTGTTCAAGATTGCGCTAGCTTGCCATTTCCATCCACAGGTTTGTGTCTCCTCCGATTCACTTCACTGCAGAGCCCTGGCTGCACACCTACAGCGAAATTATCGATGTGCGCTCTCCGGCAGAGTTCGCAGAGGATCATTGGCCGGGAGCCATCAACTTGCCTGTACTCTACGATACAGAACGGGCGGAGGTGGGCACGCTCTACAAGCAGGTGGATCCCTTTACAGCCCGCAAACGAGGGGCAAGCTTGGTGGCCCAGAACATCAGTCGCCACTTGCAAACCCATTTTGCCGATAAAGATCGCGATTACCGGCCCCTAATCTACTGCTGGCGGGGAGGGCAGCGCTCTGCCAGCTTGGCATTGGTGTTGTCCCAGGTGGGCTGGCAGGTTACGGTTTTGCAAGGTGGCTACAAAACCTACCGGGCCTGGGTGCGCCGACAGCTGCAGATCTTGCCCCAGGAATTTACCTACCGAGTGCTCTGCGGACCAACAGGGAGCGGCAAAACCCAGTTGCTTCACCATCTGCGCCAACAGGGATCCCAAGTTCTCGATCTGGAAAAGCTGGCCTGTCACCGGGGATCCCTCCTGGGGGCCGAGTGGGGGGTGCCACAGCCCAGTCAGAAGAGCTTTGAAAGTCAACTGGTGCAGGTTTTTCTCCAGTGGGATCCCGCCAAGCCAGTCTGGGTGGAGGCTGAGAGTGCCAAAGTGGGCCAGCTCCATCTGCCGCCTGCCCTTTGGCAAGCCCTTACCCAAGCCGACTGTGTCGAAGTGCAGTTGCCTCTAGAGGAGCGGGTGAAGGGGCTGATCGCCCATTATCCCCACTGGATTGCTCACCCCCAAGCGCTGAAGGAAAAATTGCTGCTTCTGAAGTCCCGTCTTGGCCAGGGCCGCTTGCAGCGTTGGTTTGAGCTGATCGACGCCCAAGACTGGCCGCAGTTTGTGCAGGAGTTGCTGGAGCAGCACTACGACCCCACCTATCGACACGGGCTGCAGCAAAACTTCAATCGCCTTCGGGCCCGGATTGAGCTGTCTGACCTTTCCGAGACCAGCCTCAGGGAAGCTGCTGCTCGCCTCATCCAGATGCCGCTTGGATCCCTGGCTAGGTGAGCACGATAAACTCCAAAGCCCGCAACACCTCAAACCACTCGGAAACTTCCAGCCGAACCGTGGAATCGGCAATCCACCGGCAGCCGGGATAAAAAGACTTGCGGTAGGCCCGAGCGGGATCCTTGTAGTCCACTTCCAATTGAAAGTGATCCGGCAGTGGGCGAGGACGGTAGGCCGACAGCCGCCTCAGGGATCCCTCTACACCTTGGCGGATGGCCTGTAGAACCTGCTGCGGATGTGGCGTAATGACCGACTGGCCTATCCCTTTGTGGGTGACCACCGTCTCGATGTGGGCGTCATAAGCTTTCGCTGCGGCACACACCTCCGCATCTCCGGCTACAAACACAACCGGGACTCCCTCATAGGCAGCCGTGAGGCTGACCAGGTGAAACTCGGCGATGGCCTGGCCGTTCAGCCGGATTTGGCTAACTTCGGTGGTGTAGGTGTGGGCGAGGGGGTTGGCAGCAGATCCGGCGCGGGCATGATAGCCGATTAGGAGCAGGGCATTGTAACTGCGATCCAACTCTTGCACCATACAGTAGGGGTGGCCGCTCCAGCCGCGGATGAGTTGCACCGGCTCCGGCAACCGTTCGGGGATGAGGTTCCGCCCTGAGTCATGGGCATCTTTGACTGTGATCTGCGTGGCTCCGGCAGCCAGGGATCCCTCACAAGCCGCGATCACTGCTCGGGTCATCTGCTCTCGGAATGCCTCGTAACCCGGCTGGCCGATGGTGGCCTCATCCCAATGGCTGATGCCGGCGATCCCTTCAATATCGGCGCTGATATAAACCTTCATGTTTGGCTCAGTAGACTCAGCATTGGATTCTGTCGGGCTCTATCCACCCTCAGATGCCGCTCAACATCGCTCTGCACAAGGGATCCAAGCGGTCATTTCCCTTGCGAAAGCTGCCCCTGTCTCTGTTACGGATCCCTTCCCTGTTTTCGAGAAGTCGGGATGAAAAACAAGGACTCCATCCCGCTGAGGCGGTCAGAGAGCCACCAAAGAAGCAGATACCCCCTGCTGTAACTCCGACAACAATGAGGCCGGACGCCCCTTGTAGGGCCAGGCAAAAGCGTGACGAAAGGCTGCTTCCTGGCAGTGTTTGAGCTGCTCGAAATCGATAATGTCGTGGGTTAGCAGGTTTTCGTACTCAAACGGCAGCCGCACATTGTGCAAGCCGGCGTTGTCGGTGCAGATGGCGATATCCACCCCCGCCTCAAAGCAGCGGTCAAAGACAATCTTGAGGGGCTCCAAACTGGGCAGGGTTCCCGTTTTTAGATAGGTGGTGGGACAAACTTCTAGGCATTGTCCTCGTCGTGCCAGCTCCGGCAGCAATTCTGGATAGTGGAGGGGGATCTGAATGCCGTGGCCGATCCGCGAGACATAGGGCAGCAACTGTGGGTAGCAGCCATCCAAAGTTTCGTACAGGTGGGCAGTGGTTTTCAGGCCGCGGGCCAGCGCATACTTGAACAGCTCAATCCACTCGTCCATCCGTTCGCCGTAGGGCTTGTCTCCTCCGGCCAGGTCGATGGCACACACATACTCCGACTCGGCGGCAGCTTCCACCATGGCCCGGTTGATGTGGCTGGGCAGGCGTGAATGCAAACAGACGATCTGGGTGGTGACGATGGGATACTCTCGCTGTTGACTGGCTTGTCCTACCGTCTCGATCACCTGGCGCATCTGCTTGAGGCGCTCCCCCTCATCCAGGCTGGGATCCGTGCGTAGGTAGGGAGTGTAGCGAATCTCCAGGTAGGCCAGATCCTCAAAGACGTAGGCTCCCCGCAGCAGGCGGTAGATAAAATAGGGCAGGGTTTCCAGGGTCTGCACCTGTTCCACCAGCGTGTGCAGCTCCAGGTAATCCTCGAGGGTGTTGCGCGGGCGGGTGTAGAACTCCTCAAACTCGGCATAGGTGGGAAAGCGCTCTGCCAAAGGGGATCCCTGGCGGTGAAAATAGCGCCACAGAATTCGGGGGACAACCGAACCGCCCAAATGACGGTGCAACTCCGCGTGAAGTGCCATAAACGCTCTACAGTGGCCCGCCAGGGGGCAGACTTGGTTTGTTTAAGTACTATTTCTACTCTTATCCTACTCTTATCCAACCGCCTCAGGCTTGTCCAGGTCTAATCCCGCAAGCCCGGCTAGAAGTTTAGATCGTCAAGCCGATCCCCTGCCCATCGTGATATGCGGCCAGCAGTAGGTCGGTGGTGGTATCCCAAGCAATCTCCCCCGAGCAGGATAGAGCGATGGCCCCAAAGGAGCGGCGACGTTGGCGGGCCTCTTGAAAAGACTTGGCCATGGCAGCCTTCAGGCTGAGGCCATCTTCCACTCGAATCACAATCCGCGCCGCCAAGCTCTCATCCAAAATATCTTCCCCAACACCGGTGCAACTGACTCCCGCCACCGCACTGGCATAGGTTCCCGCCGGAGTGGCCGAATCGCTTACTCGCCCCACCCGTTCAAACCCCCGCCCGCCGGTGGAGGTGCCGGCACAGATTTGCCCCTGTTGATCCAGGGCCACCGCCCCCACCGTGCCCATGGCCAGAGCAGTGAGAACCCTAGTTGGGGGATGGGTTTGGCGCAACTGCACCCACTCTTGAACCCGCTTGAGAGTGGCCGGGTCATAGACCGGCAACTTCAGTTCCCGCGCCAGCTCCGCTGCCCCTTGTTCGGCCACCACGCGATCCGGGCTTGATTGCAGAGCCTGGGCCATGAGGATGGGATGCTGAACCCGGCTGACGTTGATCACCCCGCTAAAGGACTGGGTGGCCCCGTTCATGAGAGCGGCGCTCATGCGGATTTGCCCATCCGATTGCAAGACCGACCCCGTCCCGGCATTGTAGAGCGGATCATCCTCCAGCAACTGGCAGGCATGCATCACCGCCGCCTCGGCACTCTGCCCGGCCAACAGCAGCTCGTAGGTGCTCTCCACCACCTGCTGCAGGGATCCCCTCACTTTTTCCAGGCTGCTTTCCCCTTCCAGGGCGCTGCCGGCTCCGCCGTGGATGATCAGTTTGGGCTGAGGCATGATGAGATCGGTTACCTTGTGAGAACAGTGGAAGACTAT
>NZ_JANSIB010000083.1:12287-14107 GCF_047461895.1 Synechococcus sp. R55.8
TGCATCTGCTCCATCCCAGGGATCCCAACGCAAAGGGAGAGGGAGCCTTAAGATAATCCTGTAGATTTGCTAAGCATAGATACTCAAGGGCGATTCTGGTAAAGGGCTGTCGGATTGCAGCCGGCAGGGATCCCCCTGATGGTATGGCACAAGCGAGGTTACATCCATGGCGCTGCCCAGCTTGCACGAGTTTCCTTGGCTGACCACGGTCATCGCTTACCCTGTGTTGGCCGCCCTATTTATTCCCCTGATCCCAGCACCGGCTGGGGATCCCAGTACCCGCGCCTACGCACAAAAGTTGGCCGAGCGGATCCGCTGGTTTGCTTTGTTCATTGCGGTCACGGATCTGCTGATTCTGCTGGCCGGCTTCTATGTCGGCTACGATCCCGGCCAGACGGGCTTGCAACTGCTGGAGCGCTACACCTGGGTACCCCAAGTGGGCTTGAGTTGGTCGGTGGGGGCTGATGGCCTCTCCATGCCCCTGATCCTGCTCACGGCGTTTATCACTACCCTAGCCATCTTGGCCGCTTGGCCGGTCACCCTCAAACCTCGCCTCTTCTACTTTTTGATGCTGGCCATGTATGGCGGGCAGATCGGGGTGTTTGCCGTGCAGGACATGTTGCTGTTTTTCCTGATGTGGGAATTGGAGCTGATCCCGGTGTACTTGCTCCTCTCCATTTGGGGGGGATACAACCGCCTGTATGCGGCCACCAAGTTCATCCTCTACACGGCTCTCAGCTCCCTGTTTATCCTGGTGGCAGGTCTGGCCATGGCCTTCTACGGGGATCCCATCAGCTTTGACATGACGGATCTGGCCCACAAGACCTATCCACTCACCTTCCAACTGCTGATGTATGGGGCCTTCCTCATTGCCTATGGGGTGAAGCTGCCCATTTTCCCCTTGCACACTTGGCTGCCCGATGCCCACGGCGAGGCCACTGCGCCGGTGCACATGTTGCTGGCCGGGATCCTGCTCAAGATGGGGGGCTATGCCCTGATGCGCATGAATGCGGGCATGCTGCCGGATGCTCATCTTTACTTTGCGCCAGTGCTGATCGTGCTGGGGGTGGTGAACATCATCTTTGCCGCCCTCACCTCTTTTGCCCAGCGCAACCTGAAACGGAAGATCGCCTACTCTTCCATCAGCCACATGGGCTTCGTGCTCATCGGTATCGGATCCCTGACGGAGATCGGCATGAGCGGCGCCATGCTGCAGATGATCTCCCACGGGCTGATCGGGGCCAGCCTGTTCTTTTTGGTGGGGGCCACCTACGACCGCACCCATACGCTGGAGCTGGAGGAAATGGGCGGCGTTGGCCTGAAGATGCCCAAGATCTTCTCCATGTTCACCGCCTGCTCCCTGGCTTCGCTAGCCCTACCCGGCATGAGCGGCTTTGTGGCCGAGATCATGGTGTTTATCGGCATGGCCACCACCGATGCCTACTCTCTCCCCTTCCGGTTGGTGGTGGTTTTCCTGGCAGCAGTTGGGGTGATCCTGACCCCCATCTACCTGCTGTCGATGTTGCGGCAGATTTTCTTTGGCCCAGAGAACAAAGAGCTCACCGAACACGAAGAATTGGTAGATGCTGAGCCACGCGAGGTGTTCATCATCGCCTGCCTGTTGATCCCCATCATTGGCATTGGGCTCTACCCCAAGCTGGTGACCAGCCTCTACGACCAATCCACTAACGCTTTGGTGGCGCTGCTGCGGCAGGAGCTGCCTCAAACTGGTGAGACGGTTGCCCAAGCTCCTGCCCTCTACAACAAGTAAACTACCCGACCCTGACTGCTTCGCAGTACAGGGCGGGCTTTCGGTAGCC
>NZ_JANSIB010000084.1:0-13813 GCF_047461895.1 Synechococcus sp. R55.8
CCGCAGATCCCGCCAGAATGCAACCAAAACCCATGGTTCCCAGACCTGGATCTAGACCGAGGATGCGCTGCTCAGGTGGGGTGTCTCCTCTGTCGGCGAGGGGCGGGGGGATCTGACAAGGGCTATGGCCTGCCGGGTGACTGCGCATGATGGGGATGATCGGTGTGCAGGTAGGTCAGGCCCGAGATCAGGGTGAGAACCACCGCCACCCAAAAACAAGGGATCCCTCCCGGCCACCCCAAAATCAGCAAAGCAATGGCCAGGATTTGGGTTACCGTCTTGGCTTTGCCCCAGAAATTGGCACCGCGGATTTGGCTTTGGTTGACCCGCCAGCCGGCGATGGCCAGCTCCCGCCCCACCAGCAAAAACACGCCCCAAGCGGGGATCCGCCCCAGTTCCAGCAGGCCCAGCAGCGGCGCCAACACCAGCAGCTTATCCACCAGAGGATCCAAAAACTTGCCCATATCGGTTACCAAGCCATAACGGCGGGCCAAATGGCCATCCAGCCAATCGGTTGCCGCCGCCAACAGGAACGCCCAGAGGGCCAACCTCTCCCCCAGTGGGGATCGCAGGCTCAGGCCCAGCAAAACAAAAGGGATCCCTGCCAGCCGCAGCAGGGTGACGGCGGTGGGCAGGTTCACCCACTCCAGCTTGGCACGTTGGACGGCGCTGGGATTCTCCACCTTCGGATCTGGCCTCAAGGATCAGAACTATCAGAATTATCGGTAACGGCCCAGGCGCTCGGTGAGCAGGTGGTAAAACCCCTGGGCATCCACCCCAAAAGCCACCTGAACATTGGCGAGGCGACCACTGGATCCCCAGCGATCCACCACCGTCCGGCCCAGGTTCAAGGGGCTAGCCGTTTCCACCTCGACGTAGCAGGGCTTGAGCTCGAACAACTGCGGCTGTAACAGATAGGCAATCACACAAGGGTCGTGCAATGGCCCTCCCGGTAGCCCGTAGCGTTCTACGTCGACCTTACCGTAAAAGGTGAGCATATTGGCCACCGTCTGCCCAACGCGGGTGCCCAGGGCGCGGATGCGCTCAATCCGCTCCGGCGTGCTGAGGACCTGTTGGGTGACGTGCAAGCCCAGCATCACCACCTCCGGGATCCCGGCGCTGAGCACGATCTGGGCGGCGTGGGGATCGGTGAGGATGTTGAACTCGGCTGCCGGGGTAACATTCCCCTCAAAGGCGGATCCCCCCATAAACACCAGCCGCTGGATGCGCTCCACAATCCGGGGCTGCTGCACCAGGGCCACTGCCAAGTTGGTCATCGGGCCCAGCAAAGCCAAGGTAACCGGCTCAGGGGCAGCCATCAGGGTTTCAATCAGATACTCCACCGCATGCTGGGATCCCAAAGGCATCTGGGGCTCCGGCAGATCCGCTCCGTCGATCCCGGTTTTGCCATGCACCTGCTCGGCGGTTTCCAGAGGGCGCAAGAGAGGTCGGGGGCAGCCGGCATACACCCCCATCTGCGGCTGACCGGCCAATTCACAGATCTGTCGAGCATTGCGGCTGGTTTTGTCCAAGGAGACATTGCCAGCCACCGTGGTAATGCCCAGCAATTGCAGCTCTTCTGGCGACGCCATAGCCAGCAGCAGAGCCACCGCATCGTCTTGGCCAGGGTCACAGTCGATGATCAGGGGCACCATAGGGATCTCGGCAGCAGCTCACTCACCCCTAGTTTAGGTTTTTCTCCCGCTCTTTTCCTCTGGCCGGTGAGCGCGGATCCCGGTCAGATTTAAGATAGGAAATATATCTTCATCCTTTGTCTTGTTGCCTGACACCCATCCACTGCGCATCAACCTGTTGCTGGATTGGGAGCCGCCAGCAGGAGAGCCCCTAGCTTGCGAGGACTGGCTACCCCCTGAACGCTTTGTTGTCGAGTGTTTTCAGGATCAAGCTACCTTCCTAGAGGCTCTCAGGAGACAAGACGGCCATGTCGATTGCTTGGTGCTCCTGGTGGATCCCACTCGGCTGCAAGAGCTGCACGATCTGGGCAATCAGCTCTGCGCGTGGGGACTGCTGCTGCCGACGGTGTTGGCGATTGTGCTGGAAGAATCCCACCTGCAAAAGGAAACACCGGAGACGGAAGGAGAGATCCCTGCCACCTCATCTTTGGTGAAAGCATTGCTCAAGCGAGAGCAGTTTTTCTACCACAACGCCACCCTCGTCCGTCCCATTTCGCCACAGGAGCTGAAGGGGCAGGTGCGGGCCGACTGTACCGCTTCGGGATCCCCTTCCGTCTTGGAGCTGCTGGTGGATCGGGCCATCGCCTTGTTTCTGCAGATGTCTCCCACTTGCGGCCTCCCGCAGGGCCCAGTGCATCCCAGCGATCAGCCCTACCTGGCCTACAGCAACCAACAACAGCGACGGCTGGCGGAGAAATTGCGAGAACGGCTGAGCTATGCCGGAGTGTACTATCATCGTGACCCGGAGCTGTTTTATCGCCGCCTTCCGCCCCACGAGCAGCGAGCTTTGATGCAACGGCTGCGCGGCCTTTACCAGGCGATTGTCCTGGAATACTTTCAGTCTCCCGAAACCGCCAATGCCCGCATCGATGAACTGGTGGCCTTGGCCTTTTTTGCCGATATCGGCGCTGCTCAACTGCTGGAGCTGCACATGAACTTGATGGAAGACTTTGCCAAACAATTGAAGCTGGAAGGCCGCAGCGAAGAGATCCTGCTGGATTACCGCCTTACCCTGATCGATGTGATGGCCCACCTGAGCGAAATGTACCGCCGCTCCATTCCCAAAACCGCTCCAAGGGATCCTTAGATATGTCCACTCGCAAAGCCTATGTTCTCAAGCTCTACGTGGCGGGCAACACCCCCAATTCTCTGCGTGCCCTCAGCACCTTGCAAGACATCTTGGAAAAGGAGTTCCGCGGCGTGTACAGCCTGAAGGTGATCGATGTCTTGAAAAATCCGCAACTGGCAGAGGAAGATAAGATCTTGGCAACGCCGACCTTGGCCAAAATCCTGCCGCCACCGGTGCGGAAGATTATTGGCGATCTGTCCAACCGCGAGAAAGTGCTCATCGGCCTGGATCTGCTCTACGAAGAATTGGACGAAGAGGCTTGAGACAGGCTGCAGGAGCAAGGAGAGTGGGATGAACCAGTCATTGGGGCCTTCTGAGCCAGAAAAGCCACAAGATAACACCGCAGAGGACTCCACCGAACCAACCCCAGACAACCACCGGGCGGATCTCTCAGAGCTGCGAGGGATCCCCAAAAAACAGACGGGCATTGAGGGCTTTGAAGACATCAGTCACGGTGGGCTACCCCTGGGACGCACCACCTTGGTCAGCGGCACCTCCGGCACCGGCAAAACCCTGTTTGCCATGCAGTTCCTTTACAACGGCATCGTGAAGTATCAAGAGCCGGGGATCTTCGTCACCTTTGAGGAAACCCCCGCCGATATCATTCGCAATGCCTCCAGCTTTGGCTGGGATCTGCAGGCCCTCATCGACAGGGGCCAACTGTTTATCCTGGATGCCTCCCCCGATCCCGAAGGCTATGAGGTGAGCGGCAACTTTGATTTGTCGGCCCTCATCGAGCGCATCCAGTACGCCATTCGCAAATACAAAGCCAAGCGGGTCTCCATCGACTCGGTGACGGCCATCTTTCAGCAGTACGACCCTGCCGGTGTGGTGCGGCGGGAGCTGTTCCGCCTGACGGCCCGCCTCAAGCAGGCCAACGTCACCACCGTCATGACCACGGAGCGCACCGACGAGTACGGCCCCATCGCCCGCTACGGCGTAGAGGAATTCGTCTCCGATAACGTGGTGATCCTGCGCAACATCCTGGAAGGAGAGAAACGGCGGCGCACCATCGAGATCTTGAAGCTGCGGGGCACCACCCACATGAAGGGGGAATATCCCTTCACCATCACCAATGACGGGATCAACATCTTCCCCCTGGGAGCCATGCAGCTGACCCAGCGCTCCTCCAACGTGCGGGTCTCCTCCGGCATCGAGAAGCTGGACGAAATGTGCGGCGGCGGCTTCTTCAAGGACTCGATTATTTTGGCCACCGGCGCCACCGGCACGGGCAAAACCTCGCTGGTGAGCAAATTCCTGGAGCGGGGCTGCCTGGATGGGGAACGCTGCATTCTCTTTGCCTACGAAGAGTCGCGGGCGCAGCTGTCCCGCAACGCCTCCTCCTGGGGCATTGACCTGGAAGAGTTCGAGCGGCAGGGCCTCCTCAAGATCATCTGCGCCTACCCAGAATCTGCCGGCCTGGAAGACCACCTGCAGAAGATCAAAACCGAGATGATGGCCTTCAAGCCCTCCCGCATGGCCATCGACTCCCTGTCAGCCCTGGCGCGGGGAGTGAGCCAAAATGCCTTCCGCCAGTTTGTAATCGGGGTAACTGGCCTGGCCAAGCAGGAGGAGATCACCGGCTTTTTCACCAACACCACCGACCAATTCATGGGATCCCATTCCATCACCGAATCCCACATCTCCACCATCACCGACACGATTATCCTGCTGCAATACGTGGAGATCCGCGGAGAGATGGCCCGCGCCCTCAACGTCTTCAAAATGCGGGGATCCTGGCACGACAAAGGGATCCGCGAGTACCTGATCTCCAACGCGGGCATCCAAATCCGCGATTCCTTCCGGGGCTACGAGCGCATTATCAGCGGATCCCCGACCCGCATCAATGTGGATGAGAAAAACGAGCTCTCCCGGATTGTGCAAAACGTCCAGGCCCTCGAGGAAGAAGGGTTGTGAGCGGTTACAACAGTTCCGTGAGTGGGCGCGGCAACAGACCCGTTGAGTCAAGCGAATTTCCAACACCGCTCAAGCCCTGCACTTGCGGCTGGCAGGGAGGGATCGGCCCAGACAAGGATTTCCCCGCGGCCAATGGCGAACAGTGGTAACCCACCTACAAATTGGGTAGTATGCCTCTAGCAGTAGCGCAAAGGGCGGGGTTTCCCGGCGTGTTTAGTTTTCTTGGTGGTTCCAAAACCCGAACCATGCTTGGGGTGGACATCAACCCCGAGCGCATCGCCGTTGCCCAACTGAAAAAGCAGGGCAATGGTCGCTATCGTCTGGCCCACTACCACAGCGTGGAAATGCCGGAAGGGGCGATGGTCGAAGGGCGCATCCTCGATCCGAGCACAGTTGGCTTGATCCTGATGAATTTGCTCAATGAAAACAAAGTGCCCACCAACCTGCCGGCAGCCACAGCAGTGCCCGTAAGGGAGGCCATCGTTCGTCTCATTCGCCTGCCTGCCGACCTACCTGCCGATGAGCTGCGCCGGGTGGTTTTGGAGCAGGAGGCCGAACTTTACATTCCCTATCCGCGGGATCAGGCGGATGTCGACTACCAGCCCTTGGGTCTCGATCTTTCCCAGGATGGCATTGAGCGCATCGAAGTCTTGCTGGTGGCCATCCCCAAAGAGGTGGTGGACAACTACCTGGAGGTGCTGCAGGTGGCCAACTTGCAGGTGCGCTGTGTGGAGCTGGCCAGCTTCTCCCTCATTCGCACCATCCGCGATCAGCTAACCCAGTACGGCCCCCAAGAGGCCGTGTTGCTCAGCTCCATCGGCTACGACAGCAGCGAGATCAGCATTTTGGTGAACGGGATCCCGCAATTTACCCGCACCGTCAACATCGGCACCATCCACATGCGGCAGGTGCTGGCCCAGTCCCTGAATTTGCCGGTTAGCCGCACCGGCGACCTGTTGCGAACTCTGAGGCTACCCTTACTCAACCCCACCGATATTTTGGCCACGGGAGAACAGCCAGCGCCCAGCAATCCCGGTGTAGCAGCAGTAACGCGCGTTGTCTCCGATTTGGCGGATGAACTGAAGCGCTCCATCGACTTCTTTACGAGCACAGAAAGCAGCTCGCCTGTGGTGAAAGTACTGCTGGCCGGAACTGGGGCAAGCATCGGCCAAATCGACGGCTTCTTATCTCAGTCGTTGAGCGTGGCGGTGGAGTTGGCGGATCCCTTTGGCAACATTGTCGTGCCGGATTCAGTGGAACTGCCCCTGGAGGAACGCCCAGCAATGGGAGTGGCCCTGGGGTTGGCGCTGCGGGAAGACACCAAGTAGCGGCAGCAGGCAGCGCAAGCTCGCCCAACCGATGGAATAGCGCACAAGGCGGTTAAAGAGATGTACACACCGGAGATCAATTTCCTCAAAGAAAGGCCGGATGTCCTCACCACAGCTCGAACAGGTGGGGGAGCAGTAGTCGCAGCTGAGGCTGCAGAGGGATCCCAGAATTGGATCCCGGCCATTGGCCTGGGGGTTGCTGTTGCTGCTGTAGCGATGGGAGCTTTTTGGTATTTCCAAGACAGCTTTTCCCGCCAGAGAGAAACCTTGAGGGCGGAGCGGGCTCGCCTTGACAGTGAGCTCAGCACAGCCAATGCTGAGTTGTCCCAGCTGCAGAATGCCAATCAAGAGCTGCAAACCATTCGCGCCCAAACGGAAGGGTTCCGCTCCTTTCTGAGATCCGTCCAGCCTTGGTCGGCCATCTTGGAAGAGCTGCGGCGCAAGATCCCCGGCCAGGGGGTATGGATAACCAACATCAGCGCTTCCGGGGATACCGTCAATATCCAAGGAGGGGCGCTGGACTTTCCCCTGGTGAACGACTTTTTGCTCACCCTGCTGGATTCCAACTTTGTGACCAGCGCCGTCCTGAACAGCAGCTCCCGGGTGGACGGCACAGACCTAACCGAGCCCAGCGTTACCTACGGCATAACCGTAACCATCCGTACCCTGGGGGATCCCGACCCAGAATTTACCCGCGAGCTGGAGCAGCGGGGAGCGATAGGCTTGGTTGAAAAGATCCGCATTTTGCGTCGAGTGGAGGCGAACTGATGACTGGATCGGTTGAAGGTTTTCCCGACGAACAACTGGTGGTTCCCCCGGCAGGGCCGCCGGTACTGCTGGGCGTGGAGCTGACCCCCATTCGAATTGGTCTTTTAATCGGGATCACAGGGCTAGGCGCGGCGGGGTTTCTGGCCTTCACCCAACTTCGCCCCTTGATCGAGGAGGTACAGGCTTTGGAAAGGGAGGTAGCCAACAAAACCACCCAGTTGCAGGACATAAAGAGCCAGATTGCCAGTTTGCAAGATGTGCCCAATCAGGTCGAGAGAGCTCGCGTGGAGCGGGAACAGATCAGTGCCCTGCTCTCCACTCCCGAGAATGCCGACACGCAACTGCTGGATCTCAACCGGCTGGTGCAGGGGCAGCCCAACAGCGAGCTGCGCAGCTTTAGCCCTTCTCCACTGACTCCAGCGTCTTCGGCCAATCCGGAAGTGCCTGGGATCATCGCTCCCGCCATCCAAGTGCAGACCACCCGTGTCGCTCTGCGTGGCCCCTATACGGAGCTGATCAATCTGATGGGAGATATAGAACGTCTGCGCACGCTGTTCCGGGTGAGCAACATCAGCTTAAATCCTGTTCAAGACACAGGGGAACTGGACGCTGCTTTTGATTTGATTGCCTACATCTACAACAAAGACGTTCCGTTGGGCACTGCTCCTCCACCTGAAGGGCAAACGGCACCTGGTCAGTAGCCCAGCCATGCCTTGACTCAGGGGGGGATCCTGCCAGTGCGGGATCCCCTCTGGTTTTCAGAAGACGGGAACAACCGCCGGTTCAGCACGGATAGTGTTGCCGAATCGAAGATCTGGGAAAAATTTCTTCCGAAACGGCTACAGGTAGTGGCAAAGTCCGAGATTTCGGCTTTGATTAGGGAAGCACGGGGTGAACGAGGCCAAAGGCACCCGTGGCGAGGTGAAGCAAGAATACGACTGGGTGAAGGAGTGAGGTGTGAGGATGATGAACCGTCGAGTTGCTTATGGGTGTGCGTTGGGCTTGATCCTGTCCCTGCCCCCATTGGCCTTAGAAAGCCGGGTCAATGAGGCAGCCGCTCAACAGTTGACCTCCGCAAACCCGCAACGCCTCAGCCGCATCACAGATATCCGCCTGGTGCCCAACGGCAACCGCATGCAGTTGGAGATCAACACCGAAGGGGGCGCTCGCCCACAGGTGTTCTTTACCCAGCAGGGACAATCTTGGATCGGGGACATCACCAATGCTCAATTGAGCGGAAGCCAGGGCCGCTATCGCCAAGAGTCTCCCCTGCCGGGGGTGCGCTTCATTGAGGCCCGGCAGTTGAGCAACGACAGCGTGCGGATAGAAATAGCCGGTGTGGCCGCAGCTCCCCAAGGCTTGCTGGCTCGGCGCAGCCCGACGCAGTTGGTCTTCGACTTTGAGGGCCTACCCTCTGCCCCACCGGCCCCCCTAGCGGCGGTTCCCCCTCAACCCTCGTCCAACCAAGCAGCGCCCGGCCAACCGGCGTCACTAAACCGACCTCAGCCCGTGGCTCCTGTTCCTCAGCCCGCAGCTCCTGCCCCTGCCTCCCAACCGGTCGCTCAAAACCCTGCCCCTCCGCAGACAACTCAAGCGGCTCCTCCTGCACCTGCTGTTCCTGCTGCACCCGTGATTTCTCAGGTCCCCCCTCTGGGCCAGCTCAACCAACCTCAATTGCCGCCGGGAAGTTTGCCCACCGAATCTCCTTTTCAGGGGAGAGCTGTGGCTCCTCCTGCTGGCGATATTGCCGTTGGCACAATCCTGCCTGATCCACCTACAGTGGATCTCGGATCCAATGCCAGGATTAGCTTGACCTTGAAAGATGCTCCTGTGGGCGATGTGCTGAGCTTGTTGGTGCGGCGAGCAGGGTTGAATGTGGTGCTCAACGACGTCCCACCCGATCTAACCATCTCTCTGGATGTGCAAGACTCGCCCTTACAGGAGACATTCAACTTTATCTTGCGGCTAAAACAGTTGCAGGCCCAGCGAAGGGGCCAAACCGTATTTGTTGGACAAAACCTGCCAGGGGTGACTGGGATCCTGGTGCGCAATTACCGCGTGAATCAGGCAGTCGCCACCGATTTGGCCAGTCGGCTGGAAGGAGTTTTGAACGCCGTTGCTCCCGGTGCCCAATTCGTTGTGGACGAGCGCACCAACTCCATTACGGTGATCGGCAACTCGCGGCAGCAGGACATCGCGGCTGCTCAGATTGCCCAATTGGATGTGCGTCGGCGACAGGTTCTGATTTCCCTGAGAGCAGTTGATATTCGCTTGGACAAAAACGAAAGCTTATCAGTTAACTTGGGAGGGGCATCTGGCAACTTTGCCCTTGGAACCTTGGGAGACGCCAAGTTTGGTGGTCAACCGCTCAATCAACCTGCGGGATCCTCGGTAAGCTCTATCGGCCCTGAAAGCCCATCAGGATCCATCACGGGAATATTTAACACTCTCAACCGGCTGCAGCAGTCTTTGGCTCTAAGAGTGGAGTCTGCAATACGAGATGGAACTGGAAAAATTCTAACTGACCCCAAAGTTGTGGTGGCAGATGGCGGATCCAGTCGAATTAGCATTGCAACCAGTGTGCCCGTTAACGTTGAAACCATCACCATACCCCAGGGCGAAAACCAGCCCCCAGTCGTTACTCAGCGTTTACAGCGGGAGGATGCCGGGGTTATCCTTAACGTCTCAGAAGTTAGGATAGATGACAATGGGTTTGTTACCCTGACCATTCAGCCGGAAATTTCTATTCCTGTACCCATTCAAGTATTGGAAGGCGGAGACTTTGCAGGCATTCAACTTTTTAACATCGACAGAAGGCGGCTGGAAGCATCTCAGCTCAGGTTAAGAGATGGGCAAACCTTTATTATTGCTGGCCTCATTCAAGACAGGGACATCGTTGAAGTTCAAAAAGTGCCTTTACTAGGCGACTTGCCTCTTTTGGGTGCTTTGTTCCGCTCTCAGAGTGTGAATAACGAGCGCAATGAGGTGGTCTTCATGCTAACGCCCTACATTATGGATGATAATGTTGCTTTTGGTCTTCCTCCCAATCCGTAAAATTCCCAATCCGTAAAATAGGGTTATGCCGAACTGCCAAGTTTCGTGACATCCTCCCAACACTGATACTATAGGCACAGCGCAGGACCCATAGCTCCCCACACCCCTCATGAGTTAACTCTCGACAGTCCTGAGTTACTGGCTGCATTAGCTTCGGGATCCGTTGAGTTGCATTCAGCAGCTAATGGCTTCTTCAAGTGGCCTGGGATCCACCTCGGGCAACAAGCGCCAATTCCACCTGATTTTCTTGGGGCTGCCCCAGTTGCACCTCCACATCTCGGCCAAAGAAGCCTTGCATTTTTTTCTGGTAGCTTTCCTGCCATTGTTGGAAGGGAACCTTGGGGGAATCGAACAGAAGCACTAAGGTATACCGGCCATCCCGCAGTTCTTCTCTGTACCCTCTCACCTTGGGCAGATCTGCTTCCAGAGGGCCGCGCAGACCCAGAAACTCCAGGGCATCTTCCAGGTGGGCATTAGCCCCGTAGCTATATTTGGTGATATCGGCGCGGACTTGCTTTTGAATTTCCGTGGCCTGCTGGGCGCGGGCTTGGATCACCTCGAGAGAAGGGGCGGCCAGGGCAGGTACCGGCTTGAGTTCCACTACCTTCATGGTTATCCCTCCCAACAGCAAGGGGATCCCGGCAAACAGGCCGATGAGATTGAGGGTGGGATCGTTGTAGTGGGCAAAGCCCCAAGCCGTGGCGGCAGCCCCGGCCAGCAACACGAGAGTGCTCAGGGGGAAGGGCAGTTTTTCAAACATACAGGAGAGGAAGAAAGGCCACCTGAAAACCCAGGCTAGCAGGAAAAGCGCCAGCGGTGGACTTAGCCTCCATTGGGATGGATAATCACAAAATGCCCACCTGGTGTGTTGAGGAGTGGTCTGTGGTTCTGTCCAATCTGTCCAAAACCTCTCGTTGCTTGCGCTCGCTGGATCGCAAAGCCCAGGAGCGAGCACCTCTGTTTGAGGCCATCCGCCACTATTGCAGCTTGGATAAGGCTCCTTTTCACACGCCAGGCCACAAACAGGGACGTGGGATCCCTGCCGATCTGCAAGCCTTTCTGGGAGAGAACGTCTTCCGGGCGGATCTGACCGAGCTGCCAGAGGTGGACAACCTCCACGACCCCGATGGGGTGATCCGGGAGGCCCAGGAGCTGGCTGCAGCGGCCTACGGCGCCGATCGCAGTTGGTTTTTGGTCAACGGTTCCACCTGCGGCGTGGAAACACTGGTGATGGCCGTGTGCGATCCAGGCGACAAGATCTTGTTGCCGCGCAACTGCCACAAATCCGCCATTGCCGGGGTGATCCTCTCTGGGGCGGTGCCGGCCTATATCGAGCCGGATTTTGACCCGGAGCTGGGCATTGCCCACGGGATTACCCCAGCCGGTTTGGAGGGGGCCTTGGCGGAGCATCCCGATGCCAAAGGCGTTTTGGTAGTCAGCCCCACCTACTACGGGGTCTGCTGCGATGTGCAGGCTTTGGCCTCCATCGCCCATGCCCATGGCCTACCGCTATTGGTGGACGAGGCCCACGGGCCCCATTTTGGGTTTCATTCGGAATTGCCCATTTCGGCCTTGGAAGCCGGAGCCGATCTGGTGGTGCAGTCCACCCACAAGGTGATCTCCGGCATGACGCAAGCCTCGCTGCTCCACCTGCAGGGATCCCGTATCGACCCCAACCGGGTGCGCAACATTCTGCAACTGCTGCAATCGACCAGTCCCAGCTATGTGCTGATGATGTCGCTGGATGTGGCACGGCGGCAGATGGCACTGGAGGGAGAAGCCCTGCTGGGCCAAGCCTTGGCTTTGGCAGATCAAGCCCGCGCCCGTCTCAACCGCATCCCCGGCTTGCGCTGTTTTGGCCCAGAGCGTATCGGCTCCACCCCTGGTTTTTTCGATTTCGACCGCACCCGTCTCACGGTAACGGTGACAGAGCTGGGGTTGTTCGGCTTCGACGCTCACGACTGGGTTAACGATCACTTCCACGTGCAGCCGGAGATGTCCACCCTGCACAATGTGGTCTTCATTGTCAGCATCGGCAATACCCAGCGAGACATTGACCGCCTGGTGGAAAGTTTCGCCGCCCTGTCGCAACATTTTCAGGGATCCCGCCCATCCAGAGCGGCAATGGAAAAAATGCAGCGGCTGGCACAACTGCCCCGTCCTTGCTTGCCACCACAACGGCTATCGCCCCGGGAGGCTTTTTTTGCTCCCATTCAGCGGGTGCCTTTCCAAGAAGCAATGGGCCATATCTGCGCCGAGATCATCTCCCCCTATCCACCTGGGATCCCGATTTTGGTGCCGGGAGAAGAGGTGACCCAAGAGGCGGTGAACTATCTGCTGTTGGTGCATGAGGCAGGCGGCTTTATCAACGGCCCAGAGGATGTGCGCCTACAAACCCTGAAGGTGGTCAAAGCAACGGCCTAGTCCTCTCCAGCAGGTTTATGGACGGGTTTTTGCCGTTTGCGCCGGGGGGAGCAGCGGCAGGGAGTTTGCCGGGGTGCCGGGGCGGCGGGCTACCTTCACCCGATCCACCCGTGGCCCCTCCATGCGCACCACCTGAAACTCCATCTCTTGGTAGGTGAACTTTTCCCCAGCACGTGGGATCTTCTGCATGTGGTAGATCAAAAAGCCCCCCAGCGTTTGGTAATCCTCGTGCAGAGGCAGGTTGAGGCCACAGCGCTCGTTGATCTCTTCAATATCTAGCTGAGCCTGGATGAGCAAGGTATTTTCGTCAAGTTCTTGGATGTCCGGCTCCTTGGTGTTGGGATCCGGGCCATCGGAGAGCTTGCCGACAATCTCCTCCACCAAGTCTTGAATGGTGATCAGGCCCGCCGTGCCGCCAAACTCATCCACCACCACCACCATCGGCCAGTGGTGCTGCCTCATTTCGGGCAACAGTTCCGCAATTGGCTTGTTCTCCGGCTCAAAGTGGGCCTCGCGGATAAAAGGCGTGATGGGGCTGTGGAGGTCGATGGATCCCTTGGCCAACTGGCCGATCAACTCCTTAACGTGGATCAGCCCGCGGATGTCATCCAAAGACTCGCCAAAGACCGGATAGCGGGAGTGCCCCGATTCCGCCACCTCCGCCAGCACCTCTTGCACCGTTGCAGTTTCCGGCACCGCGTCGATGCTGGTACGCGGGATCATCACCTCGCTGGCCACCGTCTCGCCGAACTCGAAGATGTTGCTCAACAGCTCTCGCTCTTCCGCCTCGATGTTGCCCGACTCCACCGAGGAAGCGATCAACAGTTGCAGCTCCTCCACCGTCATGGTGCTGTAAAAGGAAGTGGCCTCGGGGATGCGGACGCCCAAGATGCGCAGCAGGCAGCGGGAGGAGAAGCGGAGCAGCTCGACAAAAGGGTGGAGGAAGCGGCTTACCAAGCGGTTGAGCCAGGCCAGTTTCAGCGCAATCGGCTCGGAATAGAGGATGGCCAGAGTCTTGGGGATCAGCTCCCCTACCACAATCTGAAAATAGGTGAGCAGCGAAAACACCACTACCACCGCCACCCCCTGCATAAGGGCCGGATCCACACCCTGAAACCAGTCCAAGCGGCTCAAGGCCAGAAACAGCGTCGGCGCCACTTGCGTAGCCCCGATCCAGCCCAGCAATACACTGGCCAGAGTAATGCCCAACTGTGTGGTGGAGAGGGCATATTCCAGTTGTTCTTGGGCTTTTTGCACAATTGCCGCCTGGCGGTTTCCCTCGCTCGCCAACTGCACCATGCGGGAGCGCCGCGCCGATACCAAGGAAAACTCGACTGCGACAAAGAAAGCGTTGATGACCAGAAGACCGATGACCCAAAGGAGACTAAGCGACGCATCTCCCCACGAAAGCTCAGTGTTGGGGAAAGTAGCCGCCGAGGCTAAAGGGGGGTCGTCCATCAGGGGGAGCAGCAAGACGGATAGACAGCATTCTAGCTCAG
>NZ_JANSIB010000085.1:0-13528 GCF_047461895.1 Synechococcus sp. R55.8
TATTATACATTATTTTCAGTATAGTTGAGCTTATTATTGACTAGAGTCATGCTCCTGACCGTCCTGAAGACTTCCTTCCAGATCACCCTGGCTCCCCTGTTCATCGACCGTGTCCACCAAGAGGCCTCCCATCCGGGCAATGGAGCTGTGGTGGTGATGAGCGGCACTGTTCGAGACAACACCAATGGCCGCCCTGTCGATTACCTGGAATACCAAGCCTACGAGCCCATGGCTCTGAAGGTCTTCGCCGATATTGCCCGACAAATTCAGCAGCGCTGGCCAGATGCCAACAGTGTGGTCATCCACCACCGCATCGGCAAGCTGCGCATTGGCGAGATCAGCGTCTTGGTGGCGGTGGGCACCCCTCATCGGGCCGAAGGGTTTGCTGCCTGCCAATTTGCCATCGACACCCTCAAGCACAACGCCCCCATCTGGAAAAAAGAATACTGGCGAGATGGCACCAGCGCCTGGGTGAGCCTTGGCGCTTGCGAGCTCTCTTCGGCATAGATCCCCCTACACCATACCCACTTGCTCAGCCAAACCCAATTGCTGGCGGGCTGTTTGGCAATCTTGCTGAATTTGCTGAATCAAATCTGCCACCGTGGGAAATCTCCGCTCTGGGCGGATAAAGCCCCGTAGCGCCACCCGCACCTCTTGCCCGTAGAGATCTCCTGTCCAATCCAATAGATGCACCTCGACGGTGTGCTGTAAACCGGCAAACGTGGGCCGATGGCCAATGTTCATCACCCCAGGTAGAGCTGCCGCAGCAGCAGGCACATCCACCCAAACGCTGTACACCCCATCGCGGGGCAAAAACTTCTCCGGAGGCAAGCGGAGGTTGGCGGTGGGAAAGCCCAGTTGTCGGCCCCGCTGATCCCCTTGCACCACTTCTCCCGTTAGCCGGTAAGGACGACCCAAGAGCGCTTCGGCGGTGGACACCTCCCCAGTCGCCAAGGCAGCTCGAATGCGAGAGCTGCTCACCCGTTCCCCGTTCAGTTTCGCCTCCGGGATCACCTCCACCGGAATGCAGCGCTCGGATCCCCAAGCCTGGAGCGTTTGGGCGTTGCCGGAGCGACGGTGACCAAAGCAAAAATCCCAACCGACGCTGAGATGGCGAACGCGCAGGCCCTGTTCAAGTACCGTTCGGATGAACTCTTGGGGGGGCTGGCAGGCAAATGCAGGGGTGAAGGGGAGCAGTACCACCTGCTCAAAGCCCATTTGCGCCAACAGATCCAGCTTTTCGGCAGGGGGAGTGAGCAACAGCTGAGGCCGCCTCGTCAAGACTTCCTGGGGATGGGGATGAAAGGTGAGGACAGTACGTACCCCCTGAAGAGAATCTCGAATCGGCTGCAGCACCTTCTGATGGCCCAGATGCAAGCCATCGAAGTTCCCGATGGCCACAGCGGTGGGTCGCAAGGTTTGAGCCAGATCAGAAGTGATGTGCACTGTCCGGGATCCTAAAAACAGCCAACCAACTGCCTACCCCAGAGGCCACAGCAGGGCCACCAACCCACTCAAGCCCACTACGCCCCACAAGCTCCGTCGCAGGCGCTGCAACACAGGATCAATCTGATACCTGACAATCAGCCGATGCTGAGCCAGCTCCTCTTCTGACTTGGCATACATCGCCCCATCGTACCAGCCACTTTCTTCATAGGGAATCTGGGCTTGTACCAAGCGCCGCCGCACATAAGCCCATCCCAAGTAGAGATGGAGCAACACCAGGCCGAGCAAGACATTGGCCCCCAGCACCGACCCAGAGACAAAGTGGCCCCAATCTCCGGCAAAGCTGCTCCAAACCAGCGGGGAAACCGCCAGCACAACAGCTCCCCAAACCCCAAAGATTCGTTTTAAGTAAGGGATCCACCCCAAAGCAGGCCAGGAAAAAGGAAAGGCTTCCCTCAGCTCTGCATATTGCCGGAGCGGCTGTTGCTCAGCGGGAATGGGATGGGAGGGATCCAGCATACACCTTAACGTATCTACACAAAATGATATCGGTCGGGTTGGCCCCCCGCCAAGCCCATCCTCAGACCTCCATCTCTCGACGAAGACAGCCTAGAAATCCAGCCCAGGCATCTTCCCGATCAACCGAAGGGGAGCGGGGTATCATATTTGAAGTGTGGTCGCGTCTACAACTTATCCCATCATGAGCGTCACAGGCGAATCTGCCGCCACTGCCGCACCCTATGTAGTCTTAAAAGAGCCGGATGGCAGCCAAAGAAAACACGTTCTCTCGGGAGCGACCGCTTGGACCCTAGGCCGTGATGAGGACAACGCCATCGTCTTGAGCGATCCCAGCGTTTCGCGCCAACATGCCCTGCTGCAATACCTCGACAACAACAGCATCTATCTCATCGATCTGGGCAGCCGCAACGGCTCGTTTGTCAACAATCGCCGCGTCAGCATTCCCACCCTGCTGCAGGATGGGGATCACCTCACCCTTGGACAATCCCAGCTGGAGTTCCACAGCGGATCCCTGGCCAGCTCGGAACCCAGCCCTGCGGCCAAACCTTCGGACACCCTGGTTTTACAAACCCGCTGGCTGATCTCGGTGGCGGTGGTGGATGTGCGAGGTTACGGACAACTGACTCAACAACTGGACGAGCGCCTGCTTTCCCAGGTGATGGGCGATTGGTTCCGGCGGGGTGGGGATATCATTCAGCAGTACGGGGGCACTGTCGATAAATACATTGGCGATGCGATTATGGCCGTTTGGTTCCATGTGCCCCAAGCCAACACTGCTTCTCTGGGCACGGAAGTGCCGGGAATTCACCTCGATGTGAAGTCGGTTTTGCAGGCCATAGCGAAGCTGTTTCAAATGACCGAGCAGCTGAACGGTGAGTTTCCGCTGCCTTCTCCCATTCGTCTGGGGGCAGGGGTCAACACAGGCTCGGCAATCGTGCGCCAGGTGGGCAACAACACCCGCCAAGAATATACGGCTCTGGGAGATACGGTGAATTTGGCCTTTCGCATCGAGAGCGCTACCCGCACCCTCAACGCCGACCTGGCGATCAGCCAGGACACCTATACCTGCTTGGCCAAACAGCTGGGGCAGGCAGCCGCCTGCTTCTCCCATCAGGCTGTGGAGCTGAAGGGGTATGCCCACCGCCATCAGGTGTACTACTGCGATGTGCGGTCTTTGCAAGCCGTTCTCAGCCCCTAGACTTGGATCCGACTACCCGGAGATGTCTTGCCGCTGTCTGCTGTCTGACAGAGCAAGGTGGGGGATCCCGCTGTTCTTTTAGAACCTCCTGCTGCTCCTTGAGCCGATAAGATGGCAAGGCCCATTTCGACTGCACAAGAGCCTGGCCCATGACTCTGGTCAATCGCCCCGAGGTGGTGGCAGAGCTAACCGAACTCTACCATCAGTACGAAGCTGCCCTGACGAGCAATGATGTGCCCACCCTGAACCGCCTGTTTTGGGATGGCCCCCAGGTGGTGCGCTTTGGTGTGGGGGAAAATCTCTACGGGGGAGACGAGATCAAGGCTTTTCGCCAACGGCGTCCTCCCACGAATTTGGCCCGCGAGATGCTGCGTTTGCAGGTAGTCACCTTTGGGGCGGATTGCGGCTCGGTCACCTTAGAGTTTCGCCGTCCGGTGAACGGGATCCCTCGCTTGGGCCGCCAAAGCCAGATGTGGTACAGGTTCCCCGATATCGGCTGGAAGATCGTCTCTGCCCACGTGTCCTTTTTGCCGGAAGATCAGGGGGAAATGCTGCGCAAAAGCTGCGGATCCACCTCGCCCACGTAGGTATTCAGCCCAATGGCCGTGGCGATCAAAGCCCCATCCACCTCCACCCGCCGATACTGGGAGATGGCCTCTGCCAGGGGCACATCCACCACCCGCCGATTTTGCCAGGCCACCATGCGGTCGTATTTGCCTTGGGCGATCAAGTCCACAGCAGCCACCCCAAAGGCTGCTCCCAGCAGGCGATCCAGAGGAGAGGGCGTACCTCCCCGCTGCAGGTGGCCCAAAACCATAACCCGCGTCTCGATGCCGGTGCGCAGGGCGATCTCGTTGCCGATGTAATGGCCAATGCCGCCGTAGAGAGACTGCCCCAGGCTGTTGGTGTGGGTCACCGGCTCCCCCGACTCGGTGCGAACCGCCTCTGCCACCACCACAATGCTGAAGTTATTGCCTCGCTCTTTGCGGTCGCGGATTCTTTTGCAGACATTCTCCAGCTTGTAGGGAATTTCCGGGATCAAAATCACATGCGCCCCCCCGGCAATGCCAGCGCTGATGGCAATGTGGCCAGCATCCCGCCCCATCACCTCCATGACCATGACTCGGCTGTGGCTGATGGCCGTGTAGGTGAGCTGATCTAGGGCTTCCACAGCCACGCTCAGAGCTGTGTTGAACCCCACCGAATACTCGGTGGCACCGACATCGTTGTCGATGGTCTTGGGGATCCCGACAAAGTTCCAATCCCCCTGCAGGGCCAGTTGCCGGAGAATGGCCAAGCTGCCATCCCCCCCCACCCCGATCAGCGCATCCAACCCAAGCCGGTGGTAGCCGGTGATCACCTCTGCCGAGCGATCCACCAAGCTGCCGTCGGGCATAGGGTAGGCGAAGGGGTTGCCTTTGTTCACGGTACCCAAGATGGTGCCGCCGTAGCGCAAAATGCCGGAAACCCGCTTCACATCCAGCAGCTCCGCCTCCACCGGTCGAGCCATCAGTCCTGCCGTCGCATCTTTGATGCCATAAACTTCCATGTCGTAGTCGCGGGCCCGCCGCACCACCGCTCGAATCACGGCGTTGAGGCCGCCACAATCGCCGCCGCTGGTGAGGATCCCGATTCGCTTACGTTTGGGCATAGAGCTCTAGTTAAAGAAAGGTGAACATCCTGAACAGAGATAAGGGTCTATATCGCTTGCAGAGAATCCCTACTCAATCGCAAACTACGGATGTGATCCAGTCGATCATTATCCCAATTATCTTGGTTCAATCAGCTCTGGAGAAACACCTTCTGGTTGGGGGAGTGCTGAAAAAGAAGAAATTGAGGGATCCATACAGCCCAGCAAGATCAGGTCAGCTTGCGTTCCCGGTGGGGTTTGGGGTTGGCGATCAAGCCCAGCCGTTAAGCATCCTTCACAAAAAGAATTAAGAAACATTGCCGCACAAGCTGCCGATTAGGAAAGACTTCTATATCTCTGAGGATAGATCTTTCCAAAAAAACTTGGGGGCAACAATCCACTCAAAAACTGAAATCATTTGTTAAGCAGGGATGATCAAAACCCGGCCAACCCGATGATAGGGATGAGGATAGAGATAAGGCATCCAGTCTGATTTGGGAGCAGTACCATGACTCAAACCATTGCCCAGTGTGCTCTACAAGGGGCCTCAGAGTTGCTCAGCCGCTACCGGCAGGGAGAGCGCCATTTTCCCCAGTCCTGCTTGGAGTATGCCTTCTTGAGGGGGGCCGATCTGCGAGGGGCCAATCTCGAGGGATCCGATTTGCATGGGGCTAACCTGCGCTACGCCAACCTGCGGGGCAGCAATCTGGCGAAGGCTGATCTGCGCTGTGCCGACCTGCGCTATGCCGACCTTGAGGGAGCCTGCTTGGAAGGGGCCAATTTGAGGGGATCCCTCTACAATCACAGCACCTGCTTCCCGGTGGGGTTTGATCCGGTGACGGCAGGGATGCAGCCCTTTGAATTTTGATTGGGGAAGGAGAGGGGATCCCTGAGCCCTCAGGCCAAGGGAAAGCGCTCCCGCAAATCTCGAATCACCGGAGCGGGCACCAGATGATCGATGGGGCCGCCCAGCTTGGCGACTTCCTTCACCAGGCTGCTGCTGACAAAACTGTGCTCGCTGGCGGTGGCAAGGAACAAGGTTTCCAGTTCGGGAGCCAGCAGCTTGTTGGTGTGGGCCATTTGCAGCTCCACATCGAAGTCCGACAAAACTCGCAAGCCGCGCACGATCACCTTTGCCCCCCGTTGGCGGGCATAGGCCACCGTCAGACCTGAAAACGTATCAACTTCAACATTTTTGAGATGGGCCGTGGACAGGCTAATCTGGGCTTGCCGCTGCTCGGGGCTGAACAGAGGGGTTTTGTTGGGGTTTTTCAAGACGGCGACAATCACCTTAGAAAAGAGACGACTGGCTCGCTCGATAACATCGAGATGCCCAAGGGTAATCGGGTCAAAGCTGCCGGGGTAGAGGGCGATCATGGCCAACCTCGTGCTATTCCTCACCCTACCTGGTCTCGGGCCCAAGCCAAATAGGTTGTGCTCACTTGAGTGGCTGCCAGAGCCAGGATCTCGGGCTCAGCGTAGGGGTGCAGCTCTCGCAGCCGTTGTTCCAGGCGGGGGTAGGCAGTTGCGGGCAATTTGAGCAGGATGAGGAACTCGGCATCGGTCTGCAGGGATCCCTGCCAGCGATAGTAGGACGTGATCCCGGGCAAGACCTGGGCACAGGCCACATAACGTTCGGCCACCAAGGTATGAGCCAAGCGATGGGCCTCGGTTTCGGATCCCACTGTGGTCATGACAACCGCGAGGGTATCGGGTGTGATCTTGTCGTCCATGCGGGGCGGGGAAGTTGTTAGCCGGGCGGTTTCTCCCTATCCTATCGCCCGCCGGGCTAGGCGTTCCTAGCTCACCGAGGGCTTGGCTTTCCCAAAGTAGGGTCGCTTCTGGTGCCAGCGCCAGGCAGTTTGAATGATCTCGGCCAGGTCGGTGTAGAGAGGTTTCCAGTTGAGATCGCGAAGGATGGCGCCGGCATCGCCCACCAAGCGCGGGGGATCCCCAGGTCGACGTGCTCCCATTTGCACCGGGATCCGCTTTCCGGTCACGGCTGCTGCGGTGGCAATGACCTCTTTGACGGAAAAGCCTTGGCCATTGCCCAGGTTGTAGGCTGCTGGTACGGGTCGGCCAGAGGCCAGCGCTTCTACCGCCAACACGTGGGCTTGAGCCAGGTCGGTGACGTGAATGTAGTCGCGGATACAGGTGCCATCGGGGGTATCGTAGTCCTCTCCAAAGACCGTGATGTGAGGACGTTGGCCGCCGGCGACCTCCAACACCAAGGGGATCAAGTGGGTTTCCGGGTCATGGGCCTCCCCAATTTCACCATCGGGATCGGCTCCGGCGGCATTGAAGTAGCGCAGGCTAATGGATCGGATCCCGTGGGCAACCTGGAAATCTTGCAAGATCTGCTCCACCATCAGCTTGCTCTGGCTGTAGGGGTTGATGGGACGTTGCGGATGACTTTCGGGAATAGGGATCCGCTCTGGCACCCCGTAAGTGGCACAGGTGCTGGAGAACACCAGGTAAGGGATCCCGTGATCTCGCATGGCCTCCAGCAAGTTCAGGGATCCGGCCACGTTGTTGCGGTAGTATTTGCCGGGATCCTTCACCGACTCGCCCACATAGGTATAGGCGGCAAAGTGGATCACCCCTTCCGGGCGATAGTGTTGGATGACTTGATCAAGCCGCTTCCGGTCGGCAAGATCCCCAATCTCCAACGGCCCCCAGCGAACTGCCCAGGGGTGCCCGTAAACCAAGTTGTCGTAAGTGATGGGCAGATGGCCAGAGGCCGCCAGAGCTTTGCAGGTGTGGCTGCCGATGTAGCCCGCCCCGCCGGTAACCAGGAGACGCATAGGCAAACGTCAGATGGAAGATCCCACCCAGGGTAAAGGTTGTCAACGGGATCCCTTCAAGCTCCAAAAGCTTCTTTGGCGGCGTACATGACCTCCACACTGATCTCGGTCAAGCCTCGTTCGCGGGCAAATTTTTCGGTGTTGCGTTTAACCTTGCCGCGCACAAAGCCGGGCACCTTGTTCAGCTCCGCCTGGGCTTCCCGCGTCCAGATGAGGTCGGAATCGGCGCTCAGGCTCTTGTGAATCACCTCCTTGGTGTCGTGGCCACCGAAGATCTCCAACAGATGATCCTCCATGCCCAAGGTAAAGGAGTTGTAGATCAAGTCCACAATTTGGTTGGCGCCCTCGTAGCCCAAAAAGGGCCGGTAGCCGATAGGGAAATCCTGCACGTGGATGGGGGCCGAGATGACCCCACAAGGGATCCGCAGCCGTTTGCCCACATGCCGCTCCATCTGGGTGCCGAAAATCGCAGCAGGTTCCGCCTGGGCAATCGCATCCGCCACGCGGGTGTGATCCTCCGTCATCAAGATCTGATCGCAATACCCTCCCACCTCTGCTTGGAACCACTCCCCATCGTAGGTGCAATAGCTGCCCGCCCACACCACGTGGATCCCCATCTCGCGGGCCAGGATTTTGGTGATGGCCGCCGCGTGGGTGGAATCCCCGAAGACCACCGCTTTTTTGCCGGTTAGGTTTTGGCAGTCGATGGAGCGGGAAAACCAGGCCGCTTGGGAAATGTGCAGCGTTTGCTCCTGGATGTAGGCTTCATAATCGACAGGGATCCCTTGCTCGTTTAGGATCTGCTGGATCTGGCGGATGAAGCGAGCCGTTTCCACCACCCCCATCGGGGTGATCTCAATGTAAGGCATGCCGAATTCCTGCTGCAGATAGCGAGCTGTCATCGGCCCCAGCTCCCGGTAGGGCACCACATTAAACCAAGCCCGCCCCAGGTGTTTGAGATCGTGGACACTGGCCCCTTGCGGGATCACCAGGTTGAGCTGGATCCCCAGATCCCGCAGCAGCACCTTCAGCTCCCGCAGATCATGGGCATTGTGAAACCCTAGGGTGGAAATGCCAAGGATGTTACAGGAAGGCCGCTCCGTCTTTTGGGGCAGGCCGTCTAACTCCCCGCTTTTGCGAGCTTTGGTGATATAGAACTCCACAATCTGCTGCAGGGTGCGATCCGCTGCCTGCAATTCGTTAACCCGGTAGTGGTTGACATCTGCCAGCACCACATCGCAGCGACTGGCCAACTGGGCCTGCCGGACAAAGTGATGCAGATCTTCCTGCAAAATGCTAGAGGTGCAGGTGGGGGTGACGACGATCAGATCCGGCTGCTCCTCGCCGTCTTTGCGGACGATGTTGCGAATCACCTTTTCGTCGGATCCCCGCGCCAACACCTGCCGGTCAACGACGCTGGTGGTTACCGGAGTAAAATCCCGCTCTCGCTCCAACATGGAACGCATCACGTTGAAATAGTCGTCTCCCAGAGGAGCGTGCATGATGCTGTGAACGTTTTTGAAGGAGCTGGCCACCCGCAGCGTGCCGATATGGGCAGGGCCAGCGTACATCCAGTAGGCCAATTTCATGGGCAGCCTCTCAAGAAAGCCAGAGACAAAATCAAGGATCCCAACCCACCGCCGGATGTGCACCCGCTGGGAATCTCTCCTGGCATTGTAGAACGCTCAGCAGCCGGCATCCCTTGGCTGTTATCCTCCGTAACTCCCAACCGAGACGCTCCCAAGCCAAACTCGATCAAAAGAAAAACAACCCTGCCAAGGCAAGTGTGATTACGGGGATCCCTCTACTCCGCCCAAAGGGCTTGTTCCATCCTAGAAATAGGAGCGATGGATACCCATCTGGCCCCAAAGTTCAAGCTGAGGAACTTCAGGGATCGTGACAGGTGAATCGGCTAGCAGGCAAGAGCAGAGGAGTTTTTGTAGTTTTCGTTACATGTTAACTTTTGGAGACAAAACATGTAGCTCTACAACGTTGAGCAGAGATTCTTGTTTACAGAAGCAAGCTTTCCGTTGGAGAAGGCAGACTAACAGAGGGAAGAGAGATGGCTGATGTTTCCCTGAATACAAGCTCGACACAGAGAATTGTCGATGGCTAGTAATTTTGCGCGCCGTAACCGACCAAAGGCTGCTGCTTCTTCAAAGGTTGAGGTGAAAGCTTATGGGTTCCACAACGATTTCTTGGCAACGTGCTCGCAAAGCTCCTCAGGAGCTGCCTGGTTCCATGACTTCTGTGCTTTTCAAGTCCACGGGTCGCCTGCGCGACTGGTTGCAGGCTCCGTTGCGTCCCATTCAATCGGCTATGGATAACTTTAGCATCCGCGATCCACGCTTGGCCCATTTCCTTTGCCAGTGGATCCCGGCCCGCTGCCCCTTTGAGCGAGATGTGGTGCTGTTTGGCCATAAGGTGATGCACATTCCGCCCATGTGTAAGCTCAACCCCCTCTACGACCAGGTGGCAGGGCTGCGCTTCCGGGCCTTGTCGTTTTTGGCGGAGCGAGGAGAAGACATTAGCCGTTACCTGTAAGGCAGCTTTTTCCACTAAATCTTTTTTCAAGGGATCCCTGGCCATCCAAAGCCTGCTGCCAAACTCCGGAGCGGATCCCATTAGAAGCGGGTCTCAAACTCGATGGAAATGACATTGTTGCCCTCGAGGTCGGTGCTGGCGCGGGTGAGGGTTTGCTCGTTGAGGCGGTAGCGGGCGCTGTAGCGGGTGGGCTGAAAGGGATCCGTTAGGTTGCGCTGCACCGAGATGGAAGTGGCTGGCCCCAGATCGCGGGCCACCTCCAGCGCTAGCCCTATCGAGGAGCGGTTGGCAGCGCGGGTATCGACCTGGGGGACGGGGCTAATGCGCACCTCGTCTAGGCCCAGGGTGTCCCGCAGCGTGTCCAGCACATCGTTGAGCAAGGCAGTTCCGGCCAGGCCGGCCACTCCGGCTTCGGGGTTGAGGCGGGCCAGAGCTGTGCCTCCCAGGAGGGCGACGATCTCTTCGGGGGAGCGGCTGGGGCTGCTGGAAAGGGCCAGAACCCCGTTGCGGGGATCCGCCTCAGCCAGCTGGCTGGCCCGCCCGTTGACCGTGGCGAAAATCTCGATGCTCTGCTGGGATCCCGGCAGGTTGCGGTTGGTGTCGAAGGGGGAGAGCTCTTGGGGAAAGCGATAGACCTCGATGGCCTGGGTCATCAAGCGCAGGTTCAGGAAGGGATCGAAGGGGTTGTCTAGGTCAAAAGTGGCGGTATTGGAGCGGGAGCGATCCAGGCGAAAGTTGGCAAGGGGCAGGTTGATGCGGCCTCGCTCTAGGGCAATGGTGCCCGCTGGGCGCAGATCCTGGGGAGTGCCAAACAGGCGCAAGGTGCCGGCAGCATTGAATTCAAACAGATTGGGACGCTGCACGCGGATCCCTGGCCCCAAGACCAGCTCCAGTCCGTTGAGCCGCGGCTGCCAGAAGGGATCCGGCGAAGTCGAGCCGGCGGCAGCTGTTGCGGCCTCAGGTTCTGCCCGGCGGGGGCTGACATCCACGATCCCTTGAGAAACCTCCAGCCGCCCCTCGAGCAAAGGTTGCAGAAGCAGCCCTCTGACAGCCACCTCGCCGTCCAGATGGCCAGTGTAGAGGCTGGGCAGGTTGAGCTGGATCCCTTGGAGTTGCAGAGTTAAGGGTGGCGAGGTTTCGTCCATCTGCAGGGCACCGCGAGAGTTGACGGGCAAAAAGCCTTCAGCCAAAAGGGATCCACCCCCCAACTGTCCCCGCAGCTCCTGGACTTGCAGCTGATTGAGGTTAAAGGCGATCTGGCCTGTGAGGTCGGTAATGGGCTCCGGCAGGGCTGCCAGCTTGAGGATCCCCGAGTTGACGCTCAAGTTCCCCTGCAGGCTGGGCTCTCGCAAGGTGCCGCGGATGGCCAGCTCCAGTTGGCTTTGGCCGCCTTCCCAGCGCACCTGGTCGGTGAAGAGGTTGATCAGGCGCAGACCGCCATGCTTGGCTTGCAGGGTGAGGTCGATCTGGTCGGATTCGGCCCGCACCTCGGCAAAGGGCAGGGTGTAGGGCACCAGGCCAAAGAGGCGAATGGGTTCGTCACCATTGGCCAGCAGGGCGCCGTCCAGGCGCAGCTGCCCCCGCTGGTAGTCAAATTGTCCTCCCACCTCCCGCAGCGGCACCTGGTTGATCTGGGCGTTGACCACTGTCAGGGATCCGCGGGCATGGGGATCCCGCAGGTTGCCGGCCAGCTCCACGTCCAGGTTGAGATCCCCCTGCAGCTCCAGCTCCTCTGGCAGGAAGCGGTCCAGCAAAGCCAGAGGCAATCCTTGGATTTGCAAGGATCCCGACTGTTCCTCTAGGCCCAGCTTGCCCACAAAAAGGGCTTGACGTTCGCCACTGCGCAACCGCAGCGGCTCCAACACCACTGCATCTCCAGCCAGGCTGCCCCTGGCAGTAAGGCTTTCGATGCCAAACTCCTCTGCCTGCCAATTCTGGCCCTCAAGGTAAAAGCTGACGCTAGGCCGGTTGAGGCTGCCGACCAGGCTAACGCTGGCTTGGAATTCCCCTCGCAGACTCGTGGGCGGCGGGAAAGTGCTCCGCACCGCTGACGCGAACAGCGGATCCATGCGGCTGGCCAAGGTCTCCAGGTGGACGGCCAAGATCTGGGCATAGTACTCCAGCTGCTCCAGGAGAGGATGGTTGGGCAAACCGACCGGGTCGGTCTTTAACGCCGAGGCAGGGCCCAAGGGGGGCCGCCGGAAGCCGCGAGTGGTGATGTCTTGCCACTGCCGCCACTTAAAGGCAGAGACGATGTCTTCCAGGCGGCCCTGGCGGGTGCTGATCTCTAGGTTAATTTGAGGAACGGAAACCTCTGGAGTAGACTCCAAACCGCCCTGGAGGGGATCCGCCGGCAGCTCCAGGGTGCCGCTAGCGGTGTAGGTGCTCTCAAACAAATCCAGTTGAGCTTGGGCGATCTCTAGGCGAGGAGAACCATTACCAGCGTGGTAGTCGAAATCCACCGAAAAGCCCCGTACTTCGATCCCTCCCAACTGCAGATCCGCCACCGCAGCCCGTCCTTGGGCGGCGCCGCTTGCCAGGTCAACTGCCACCTCCCCCTCGAGGGTTCCCTGCAGACTGGCCCACGGCCCGGCAGCCACCCCCCCCAGCAAAGCCAGAGGCAACTGGTTCACTGCCACCTGGAGCTCCTCTTGCCGGCGTTGGCCGCGAATTTCCGCCTCGCCCCGCTGCACCTGAAACTGCAAAGGCTGAAACTGGGGATCCAACTGCAGCGCCAGTCGATCCCGCTTCCCCCGCAGATCCACTTCCGTCCCCTGAACAGACCCTTGAAAGGGCCCGGCCAAGTCTTCAAAGGCCACATCTCCCACCTGCAAGCCCCGCAACTGCGCCTTGCCAGTCACCTGCAAGGTGTCCAGAGGTCCGCGGATCTGGCCGGATCCCTGCAGCACTCCTTTCACCAGCGGCGGCAGGCCGGGTACTTCTGCCAGCGTAATCCCGTCGGTGGTAAAGCTCAGATCCAGGGATCCCACCTGCAGCGTCTGGGGATCCAAGGGGATCTGCCCTTCGACCCTGGCCAGGCGAGTGCCACCTGCCAACACCTCCGCCTCCTGGATATGCAGTCCGGATCCCTCCCAAGTCACCTGGCCGCGGATGCCCTCAACCCACTGCCGTCCCCTCGCTCCCAAAGGCTGCAACAAAGCCAGCGACCCTTGCGCCCGCAACGCCCCCAGGAAGCCCACTTCTGCTGCCGCCGCCCTGTCCAGCTGCGCCGTCAGCTCGCCAGAGAGGGATCCCGGCCATTGGGGGTTGAAAAAGGCCAGCGGCACCTCCTGAGGAGCCAACTGCGTCTGGAGCTGTCCCCCGGGGGGGCGGCCCGGCCCCACCCCCCCCCCCCCCCCCCCCCCCGCCCCCCCCCCCCCCCCCCCC
>NZ_JANSIB010000086.1:0-6727 GCF_047461895.1 Synechococcus sp. R55.8
TCGCTGCATAGTTGAACAGTGATGTTCAGCAGTGTTCAGCGTAAATGTATCAGATTCATGATGGCCCAATAAGGGATCCCCACAGCAATGCTATCGCTTCTGACCATTCCACCGTAGCTCCGTAGGTATCGCCCGTGTGTCCTCCCAACTGGCGGTAGATCCAGTAGCCCACGGCCCAAGCCCCCAGGGCGGATCCCAGCGTCCAGAGCAGCAAAGGGGGCCAAGCCAAGATCCCAGCCCAGCCCAACCCCCCGGTGATGGCCAGCACAAGCAGAGTGCCCGGCCACAGGGATCCCGGCAGGGAAGTGGAGTCTTTGAGGAAGCGGGCGGATCCCTGCTCTCGCAGATAGGGGTACAGGGCAATGGCGAGCAACTGGCCCCAACGCCCCCAGGCGGGCACCAGCAGCAAGAGGGGCCAAGCTCGAACGCTGCTCAGGGCAGCAAATTTCAGCAGCAGCAGCAGCACCAAGGCCAGTACCCCATAGGCCCCGGTGTGGCTATCGCTCATCACCTGCAGACGGCGACGGGATCCCTGCAAGTCAGATTTTTGCCCATCCTCAGTTGACCGTTCCGGATCCCCTTTGTAAGGATTCTTGTGGACATTGATCGCCAAGCCATCGGCAGTATCGGCCACCCCGTCCAGGTGCAGCCCACCGGTCAAGAGAACCCACAGGGCCAAGAGCAAAGCGGCCCGCACCGGATTGGGGAAAATCTGCAGCAGGATCCCAGCCAAGGAGAGGATCCCGCCCAGCAACACACCTACCCCTGGCAGCCAGGCGGCAATGCCCTCAAACGGCAAGTCTCCGACCCACCCCAGAGGCAGGGCCGTGTAGAAAGTCAAGGCTGCCCAGAAGCGCCGCAATCGCTCAGTCCTTGAGTCTGTGTAAAGGGATCCGCCAATCCAGCCCTCTGGGAGAGAAAATAGGAATCCTTGCGAACGGTGCGCCCCACCACAATGGTGAGCTTGGCAATGGTGAGCTTGGCCACCAAAGCTCCGATGGCGCCCACCGCGGCCAACACCAGAAAGAGGGCTGCTTTTTCAGAAAGACTGGGATCCGCGGAGTCTGGTTCGAGTTCATGCTGAAGATCCTCCATCGCGCGGGTTGGCAGTTCCAACTCAGTCTGTCCTAGGGGGCCGGGAACTCTCTTGGATCCCTTGCCCCGGCTCTCCCTGAGAGCTAGAAGGAATGGGCCCCAGAGTCACCGGATGTATTCCTTCAACACGCTGTTGCGGTTGGGGTGGCGCAGCTTGCGCAGAGCCTTAGCCTCGATCTGCCGGATTCGCTCACGGGTGACATTAAAGATCTGGCCGATTTCCTCCAGAGTTTTCATGCGGCCATCATCCAAGCCGTAGCGCAACTTCAACACATCCCGTTCGCGGGCGGTGAGGGTTTCCAAAACGCTTTCCAGATCTTCTCTGAGCAAGACTTTGGCCACCCGATCCTCCGGCGTCTCCCCATCCGACTCGATAAAGTCTCCCAGCCGAGAATCCTCTTCCTTGCCGATGGGGGTTTCCAAAGAGATGGGAAGCTGGGCCGACTTGGCGATAAAGCGCAACTTCTCGATGGTGATCTCCATGCGGGTGGCGATCTCCTCTTCGGTGGGCTTGCGGCCCAATTCCTGGGAAAGCAACTTGGTCACCTTTTTGATGCGGGAGATCGTCTCGTAGAGGTGGACGGGCAGGCGAATGGTGCGGGATTGGTCGGCAATGGCACGGGTGATGGCCTGTCGAATCCACCAGGTGGCGTAGGTGGAGAACTTGTAGCCCTTCTCGTGGTCGAATTTCTCGGCTGCCCGAATCAGGCCCAGGGATCCCTCCTGAATCAAATCCTGAAAAGACAGGCCCCGGTTCATGTACTTTTTGGCGATGGACACCACCAAACGCAGATTAGACTGCACCATCTTTTCTTTGGCCCGCCGCCCCCGATGCAACCGCCGCCGAAATTCCGGCAAGGACATCTTGACCTCCTCTGCCCAGAGGGTGTCCGGCACCTCTTCTGGGTCTGACCAGAGGCCCATACGCCGAAAAACGGCCTCGCGAGCGCGCTCTAGCTCCAGCAGATCGGCAATTTTTCGGGCCAGCTCGATTTCTTCATCGGCCCGCAGCAGCCGGATACGCCCAATTTCTTGCAAATAGACCCGGATAGAGTCATCGGTGTAGGGCTTTTTCTTACTGGCCGCCTTGCGCTTTGAGCGACCTTTGGCACCGGCGGCGGCAGTCTCTCCATCCTCCTCTGCTGCCTCTTCGTCGTCGTCATCCTCATCAAAAGCATCAGTGTCACCGGTATCCAGTTCGCTCTCGAGGGTATCTGTCTCCGTGTCCAACTCCAGGGCGCCAGAAGGTGGATTTTCCAGATCCGGTTCGAGAAGAGCTGTTTTACCCGATTTCACCAATTCCTTTGCTTGAGCCATGCTGAGTTCCTCGTGATCCTAATCACAGACAACTAAAGGTGACTAAGGGAGCTTAGACGCCAAAGGGAGAGGAGCAAGTTGCAGCTCTGCTGCATCCCACAACGCCAGAGTGAGGGAGCCGATATCCGCAAGCCAAAGCCTGACTTGCCCTAGGCCAGCCTGCCCGCTTCTGAATAACCGATTGCTCGGGTCAATCTGGAAGCAGATATCGCTCATGGAGCTCAACTGAACTGGCGCAAGACTCGTCTTGATGGACGGGGCCTCTCGAGGTGGCGAAAGGTGGATCTTTCTCTTCGTCGATCCTGCGACGGAGTGCGAGGCACTTTACCAAGGGGACGGAACATTCAGCACCTCAACCACTCCAACCTGCGAGGAGAAGATCGCTCTACAGCAGGCGGCAAGTGACCCTGGGAGGAACACTTGCGAGCAACTGTAGCCGTTCACACCAAAACGTCTTCCCTAAATTAGCCCGACCTGGGGGAAACAGCAACGGGGCAGGCAAAGAAAATGTTAAATTCACCTCAACAATGGCCAAGATGGGATCCCTGGCCCCTCGGCCTAGTCCGAGCAAATGGCTCGATGCTAACTTAAATCAGACTCTAGGTCGATGACACCCTGCCTGACTTTGACTTCTATGACCCATCCCTTCCTGCAGCATCTCCAGGAACGTGTGATTGTCTTTGATGGGGCGATGGGATCCTCCCTCCAGGCCCAGAACCTGACCGCAGCGGATTTTGGTGGGCCGGAACTGGAGGGCTGCAATGAGATGCTGGTGCTGACCAAGCCGGAGGCGGTGGAGCGGGTACACCGCGGCTTTCTGGAAGTGGGGGCCGACGTTGTTGAGACCAATACCTTTGGGGCTACCTCCATCGTTTTGGCCGAATATGGGATCCCGGAAAAAGCCTACGAGCTGAACGTGGCGGCGGCGCGACTGGCCAAGCGGGTAGCAGCCGAGTTTGCGACGCCGGAAAAGCCCCGTTTTGTGGCCGGCTCCATTGGCCCCACCACCAAGCTGCCCACCCTGGGGCACATCAGCTTTGATGAGATGCGGGCTGCCTACGAGGAGCAGGTGCAGGGGCTAGTTGACGGTGGGGCGGATCTGCTGATCATCGAGACCTGCCAGGACATTTTGCAGACCAAGGCGGCCCTGGTGGCCGTGCAGCAGGAGTTTGCCCGACGCGGGATCCGCCTGCCGGTGGTGGTGTCCCTGACCTTTGAGGTGCAGGGGACAATGCTGGTGGGCACGGAGATCGGGGCGGCCCTGGCCATCCTGGAGCCCTATCCCATCGATGTGCTGGGCCTCAACTGTGCCACCGGCCCCGACAAAATGGTGGAGCACATCCGCTACCTCTCTCGGCATTCCCCCTTTCCCATCTCCTGCATCCCCAACGCTGGCCTGCCGGAAAACATCGGCGGCAAAGCCCACTACAAGCTCACCCCGGAGCAGTTGCGCTTCCACCTGGAGCATTTTGTGCGGGATCTGGGGGTAGCGGTGGTGGGAGGGTGTTGCGGCACCCGTCCGGAGCACATTGCCGCCTTGGTGGAAGCCGTGCAGGGGCTGCGGCCTAAACGCCGCTCCGTCGAGCGCATTCCCGCTGCTGCCTCGATCTACACGCCCCAGCCCTACCTGCAGGACAACTCGTTTTTAATCATCGGCGAGCGCCTCAACGCCAGCGGCTCCAAAAAGATGCGGGAGCTGCTCAACGCCGAAGACTGGGACGGCCTGGTGGCCCTAGCGCGGGAGCAGGTGCGGGAGGGAGCCCACATCCTGGACGTGAATGTGGACTACGTGGGCCGGGATGGCGTGCGGGATATGCGGGAGCTGGTCTCGCGGCTGGTTACCCAAATCCCAATTCCCCTGATGCTGGACTCCACCGATTGGCAAAAGATGGAGGCGGGCCTCAAGGTGGCGGGAGGCAAATGTCTGCTCAACTCCACCAACTACGAGGATGGGGAAGAACGTTTCCTAAAGGTGCTGGAGCTGGCCAAAACCTACGGCGCCGGGGTGGTCATCGGCACCATCGACGAAGAGGGCATGGCCCGCACTGCCGACAAGAAGTTCCAGATTGCCGAGCGCGCCTATCGTCAGGCGGTTGAGTACGGGATCCCGCCCTACGAGATTTTCTTTGACCCTTTGGCCTTGCCCATTTCCACCGGCATCGAGGAAGACCGGGCCAACGGGGCAGCCACCCTGGAGGCCATCCGCCGTATCCGCCAGGCTTTCCCGGAGACCCACATTCTCTTGGGCATTTCCAACATCTCCTTTGGGCTCTCGCCGGCAGCCCGCGTGGTGTTGAACTCGGTGTTTTTGCACGAGTGCCGCGAGGCCGGCCTGGATGCCGCTATCGTCAGTGCCGCCAAGATCCTGCCCCTGAACAAGATCCCCGAAGAGCAGCAGCAGGTGTGTCGGGATTTGATCTGGGATCGGCGGCAGTTTAACGCCGTTCGCGTTAGCGGGACGGAGTCCTCGGGCATTTGCACCTACGATCCTCTGGCGCGGCTGACGGAGCTGTTTGCGGGCGTTTCCGGGAAGGAACTGCGCTCTGGCGGATCTTTTGCAGATTTACCCCTGGAGGAGCGGCTGCGGCGGCACATCATCGACGGCGAGCGGATTGGCCTGGAAGAAACCTTGGCAGAGGCGCTGCAGAACTATCCCCCCCTGGAGATCATCAACACCTTTTTGCTAGACGGCATGAAGGAGGTAGGGGAGCTGTTCGGGGCCGGCAAAATGCAACTGCCCTTTGTGCTGCAGTCGGCAGAAACCATGAAGGCGGCGGTGAAATACCTGGAGCCCTTCATGGAAAAGGTGGGAGAGGAAGTGTGCAAAGGCACTCTTTTGATTGCCACCGTCAAGGGGGATGTCCACGATATTGGCAAAAACTTGGTGGACATCATCCTCACCAACAACGGCTACAAAGTCATCAACCTGGGCATCAAGCAGCCGGTGGAAAACATCATCGAAGCCTATGAAAAGAGCAAGGCCGACTGCATTGCCATGAGCGGCCTGTTGGTGAAATCCACGGCCTTTATGAAGGAGAACTTGGAGGTGTTTAACGAGCGGGGCATCACCGTGCCGGTCATCCTAGGAGGGGCGGCCCTCACCCGCCGCTTTGTGGAAGAAGACTGCCGCCAGACCTACAAAGGCCAGGTGATCTATGGCCGCGACGCCTTCGTCGATCTCCACTTTATGGATCGGCTGATGCAGGCCAAAGCTGCCGGACGCTGGGACGACCGGCTGGGTTTTCTGGATGACTTGGAGCAGGGATCCCCCTCTGCCAATGGCCAGAAAGAGGCTTCTTGGGTTCCAGAGGAAACGGATCCCAGCCTGCCCCCTGCGGAGACCACCGTGGGAGCTGCTCCCGCCCTCACCCTCTCCGAGTCCCAAGACACCCGCCGCTCTGAAGCCGTTGCCCTGGAGACCGAGCGACCCATCCCGCCTTTCTGGGGATCCAAACTTCTCGCCTCGGATCAGATCCCCTGGCCAGAGGTCTTCTTCTACATCGACAAGCAGGCCCTGGTAGCCGGCCAGTGGCAGATTCGCAAGCCCCGCGACCAGTCGGCGGAGGAGTTTGCCGAGTTTATCGCCACCCAGGTGGATCCGGTGATCGAGCGCTGGAAGGAGCGGATCCTGGCTGAGGATCTGCTGCACCCCCAAGTGGTCTACGGCTATTTCCCGGCGCAGGCAGAGGGGAACACTTTGATCCTCTTCGACCCGGCCAGCTTCCCCGAGCTGTTTTCCCTGGAGCCAGGCTCCACCACCTATTTCCAACTGCCCACGGTGGAGCGCCCGCAACTCTCTCCAGGGGTGCGGGAATTGGCTCGCTTCACCTTCCCCCGCCAAAAGAGCGGCCACCGCTACTGTATCGCTGACTTCTTTGCCGATCGCTCCACTGGCCTAGTAGATGTCTTCCCCATGCAGGCGGTTACGGTGGGCCCAGAGGCCACCGCCTGTGCCCAGCGCCTCTTTGCCGAGGGCCAGTACACCGACTACCTGTATTTCCACGGCCTGACCGTGACCTTGGCAGAAGCCTTGGCCGAGTGGTGCCATGCCCGCATCCGGCGGGAGCTGGGGTTTGGCCACGAAGATAGCCCCGACATCCGCAAGATCCTGCATCAGGGCTATCGGGGATCCCGCTATAGCTTCGGCTATCCGGCCTGCCCCAACATTGCCGACCAACGGATTCTGCTGGAGCTGCTCCAGGCCGAGCGCATTGGCCTGACTATGGACGAGAGCGATCAGTTGGATCCGGAACAGTCCACCACCGCCATCGTTGCTTACCATCCGGCAGCCCGCTACTTCAACACTTAGGCTTAG